>CAYOBT010000242.1:0-4698 GCA_964402205.1 uncultured Anaerolineales bacterium | reverse complement strand
GTGCGGGCTTGCGTACCACGCTCTCGTCCGGCTAAGATAGCCGCTACCATGGACGAGATGAGCGACGCGCTCGAACTTACCACCCTTGGAGCCGGGCGGCCTTTTGCGTATAGCGGCAGCCTGGACGAGGGGCTGGTCCTGCGCTACGGCAGAAGGGAACGCGTCGTCAGCGCCGGTTTCCTGCGCGCGCTCCACAGGCGGTTTGCTGGGCGCGCCGTTCGGGCTGGCCTGCACGGCAGCGTGCCTCGTACGGCTACCGGCCTTGGTGCGTGGGTGTACGCAGCGTCGCGTCGTTTGAACGGGCAGCCCTTGAGCGTCCGTGATGCCAGCCGCTTGGCGGCCATCCTCGTTGCAGAGGGATGGGCGACGGTGCAGCAGCGCAACAGGGCGCTCTATCTGATCTTTGCTGGCCATCCTGACACGCCCTTGGAGGAACCGTTGCCTGAGGAGAGCCTGTGATCGAGCTCAAGCCGGATTGGCCCGAGGCCGAAGAGCGCTTGTCGGCCCTGTGGGACTATCGTCACCTGGGGCGGCCTTGCATGGCCGTCACCGCGCCTCTGGGCGATCAAAGCAGGCGCGTGGAGCTGTGGAACCTGCTTACAGCTGAGGGGAGGCCGGATGCGCAGCAGACGCATCCATCGTCCACTTTGCTAACGAGCGTCCCTCCGGCGCCACCGTCGAACGTTGCGCGCTGGCTCGACTCCGAGTGGGTCGTAGCCGACGCGCTGCACCGGATGGGCAGCACGTGGTGGGGCGGCGAGGCTATCCCTTCCTATCTGATGCTGGCAGGTTGGATGGTCTCCTTGGGAGGGCAGCCTTGTTTTGGCCCCGACACCATCTGGTTCGAGCCGGTCTCCTGGGTGGACTATTCCGGGCCATCGCCCTTTCGAAACCGCAGCGACGATCCCTGGCTGGCTCGCTACCGAGAGCTCTATCTGGCCATGGCGAAAGCCGCTGGTTGGGGTTGTTTTCTGCTGGGCGCACCCACGCTGCTGCCCGCCAACGACCTGCTTTCGATGCACATGGGTACCTGCGAGTTCCTCATTGCGCTGATGGACGAGCCCGCTTGGATGGCAGAGGCGATTCTCCAGGGGGCCCGCGATCAGCTAGCCATCAAGGCAGAGCTAGCCGACGCCGTGCGACCCCATCACGCCTATTGGTACGGGAACGCGGGCTGGATGCCGTTCTGGGCGCCAGAGCCTTTTGCCAGCACCCAGAGCGATGTTTCGTGCATGCTCTCGCCGGCGCAGTTCGACCGCTTTGTGCTGCCCGAGGTCACGCTCTGGGGCGAGGCGCACGGCGCGCTCTGGTATCACCTGGACGGCGGCAACGCCCGCCAGCATCTGCCGTGCCTGCTCGACCTGCCTACCATGCGCGTGATGCAGTACGTGCCCACGCCGGAAGAGCCTCCGAATGGCCGCGCGCACCTGGATCTTTATCGCACCATCCAAGATGCCGGATGTATCGTCCACGTGACGGTGCCGCCAGAGGAGGTGGAGCCTCTCGTGCGGGCCCTCGATCCGGCACTCCTCATGCTCGAGACGGCCGTGTCGACCCCAGAGGACGGACAGGAGCTCCTGGATGCGGCAGAGCGCTGGACGCGCGCCGGCCACACTGGCTGATGCGACGCCGGTAACGGCGAGTAGCGCCTGGATTGGCAATGTGGTAGCATCGTCAGCCGAGGAACAGCTCAGATCAACGAGGCATACATGGAAATACCACAGAGCGCGGGGAGGTTCGGCATTAGGCGCTGGCGTCCTGAGGACGCGGGCGCGCTTCACGAGGCGGCTGTCGAGTCCGTCGGCGAGGTGGCGCGGTGGCTGCCTTGGTGCCACGCTGGCTATTCGCTCGACGAGGCCAGAGCATGGATTGCGACGGCTAGCGCTGCCTGGGATGCCGGCACCATGCACGATTTCTGCATCATAGAGTGCGGAACCGGTGCGTTTGTCGGAGGCATTGGCCTAAGCGGCATCGATGAGCGCCAGGGCATGGCCAATCTGGGCTACTGGGTGCGAACGGGCTACGCTGGGCAGGGCGCGGCCACGCAGGCGGCCCGCCTTGTGGCGCGGTTTGGTTTCGAGCAACTCGGTCTTGTGCGCATCGAGATTGTGGTGGCCGTAGAGAACCTGGCCAGCCAGCGAGTGGCCGCCAAGCTCGGGGCGCTGCGTGAAGGGCTGTTGAGGAATCGCATCCGGGTCAATGGCGAAATCCATCATGCCTTCATGCACTCGCTAGTGCCGGAGGACACGTCGAGTTGGTAGCAGGCTAGGGGGACCATGGGGATGGCAGAACGTGTTGTCGTGGATCTGTACGAGGAGGCCGGGGCCTTTCTTCAGGCTATGGCGAACGGGGGCGTGCTATGCACGGTCGCGCGCAGGGATGGCGCTCAGAACGTCCTGACGCTGGGTTGGGGTCAGATCGGACCGTTCTATCACGGGCGGCCCATCTGTACCATCGCGGTGACGCCTCTCCGTTACTCCTATAGCTTTCTTGAGGAGGTGCCCGAGTTTGTGTTGGCGGTGCCCGACGGGCGTTCGATGCCAGCCGCCGATGTCTGTGGCACGGTCTCCGGTCGCGATGTGGACAAGTGGGAAGCTACCGGGCTGACGCGAGTGCCGGCTTTGCACGTGCGACCACCGGCCATCCTCGAGGCTTGCCTGAACATCGAGTGCCAGATCTATCACAAGGTTGTCCCACCTCACGACATTCTGACGCCTGAGCACCGTGAGCGTCCGCTCATCGAGCAGCACACCATCTACTTTGCGGAGGTGCTGGCGAGCTATGCGTGGTCGGAGCCTTCTGGTGATTAGGACCTGCGAGTAGCTCTGCGCTGGTCTATTGTGCCAGCTACTCCTGTCAACCTAGTGTCAACCAGCAACATACGAATCTTGACGCTCAAGCGGTTGCTTTCTGCAGCGTCGCCACATAGAATGGAGGAAGGAACCAAGCTCGTTGTGTGTAGAGCCGAGCGCTCAGGCCGCGGCGAGAAAGGAGTGAGAGGGCAGCCTGAGAAGCGTTGCCGATGTTGGATAGTCGCCTGAAAGGATGCAAGATGCACAAGATTCGTCGTAGAGGCATCGGGCGCGTGTTGGCAGCGCTCACTCTGGCAGCCATGCTGGTAACGTGGCTGCCGTTTTCTGTGAGCGCCGAAAGCCGCGCAGACGTCATCGCTGCCAGTGAGCTACGCCAGGCGGGGCCCAAGCCTGGTGGGGAGCTGCTGCCTGCAGAGGTCCTAGAAGCATTTGAGGATGGCATGGCCGCCTCCGAGCTCGTGGCGATGGGCGGATACGTCCCGCACGCGCTCGAGAACCTGGTCGATGATAGCGCACTGGTCATCATCCAGATGGAGGGTCAACCGGCGGCAGCGATCAAGTCGGCCGCAGGCGGAGGGCCTGGCATCTCCTCCTCGCTGAGTTCGCACATCAGCGCGCTGGAGGCTGCGCAGGCGTCCTTGCAGGCTCAGATCGAGCCGCTGGGCGCTGAGGTTATCTCCAACTATACCGTGGTGTACAATGGCATCCAGGCGCGCGTGCCCTTCAAGCAGCTCGCAGCCATCCGAGAGATGCCGGGTGTGGTGGCTGTGCGGCCTGCGCCGGTCCATGAGCCCGCCCTCGGCGCCAGTGTCCCGTTGATGGGCGCCGACCAGGTCTGGGAAGACCTTGGTGTGGATGGCGATGGCATCGTGATCGCCGTCATCGACACGGGTATCGACTACACCCATGGTGCCCTTGGGGGCAGCGGCAATCCCCTTCAGTACGACCTGAACGATCCCGACTGGGTCGAGCCCAACACTTTTCCGACGGACAAGGTGGTGGGCGGCTATGACTTTGCTGGGACATTGTACGATGGCTACAACACTCCCTCACCGGACGAGGACCCGCTGGACGAGTACGGCCACGGAACACACGTGGCGTCCATCGCCGCTGGCGTAGCGGCCGGCGATGTCTTGACTGGCACCGCACCGGCTGCCGGGCTCATGGCGCTCAAGGTGTTTGGTGCCCAAGGAAGCACCACGCTGACCCTCGACGCCCTAGAGTACGCTACGCAGCACTACTTGCAGTACGGCTGGCCCCAGGTGATCAACATGTCGCTCGGCTCGCCCTTTGGCGTGGCCGATGAGAACGATCCCAGCGTCTATGGCACCAACCTGGCGGCATCGGTGGGTATCGTCGTGGTCGCTTCGGCTGGCAACGAGGGCGATGTCGAGTATATCACCGGCTCGCCTGCCGTGGCGGATAAGGCCATCTCGGTGGCCGCTACGACCACCGGCTATATCACGGGGCCGACGGTCAGCATTGTGTCGCCTGACTATGTGACGCAGACGAACATCGTCTATCAGCCGCCCAGCTTTGACGGCGATACCGGCCACTTTGAGGAGGCCGTAACAGCCACCCTCACCTATGTGGGCAGCCTGGCGGGCGCAGCCGACGACGAGCTGTGCTCCGTGAGCGGCATTGCGTCGGATGCTCTGGATGGCCAGATCGCCCTTATCTCTCGCGGTAGCTGCGCCTTCTCTCAGAAGGTGAACAACGCCGCGTCGTTGGGCGCTGTGGCGGCCCTCATCTTTAACAACACGAGCGGGGTCATCGGCATGGCCGGAACCCCGGTCACCATCCCGGCCGCGTCGATCCAGCAGGGAGATGGTCAGGCCCTCATCCCCGCCGACGGCAAGACGGCTGTCATCAGCGCCGAGGATGA
>CAYOBT010000241.1:0-4720 GCA_964402205.1 uncultured Anaerolineales bacterium | reverse complement strand
GCCAGAGTGCTTTCTAGCGTTCAAATCCGAGGAGCATAACAGCCAACTGGCCGAGGCGATCCAGGCCATGTTGGACGGCAACAGTCCGCTAGAGATTCCGCCGGGCAAGGGCTTCCGGGCCATTATCGACCTCGAGAACTACTACTGCGGGTTCCCCGAAGTCACCACGACCGGTGGCCTAGGAGCGCACATCACCGTCGGATGGGCCGAGGCGCTCTATGACATTCGCGAGGGACAGGGGCCATCCAAGGGGAACCGGGATCTGATCGACGCCAAGGTCTTCTACGCGCCTCACGATCGTTTCATCCTTGATGGAGGCGACGCCCGCGCCTATGACACCCTCTGGTGGCGCGCTGGACGCTATCTAGAGCTGACCGTCCGAACAAGCAACACAAACGCGACGCTTGACGCTCTGCGCGTACGCGAGACCCGCTATCCTCTAGAGCGCGAGGGGAGCTTTGCCTCTAGCGATCCACGCATGGAGGCCGTCGCACCCATCATGCTGCGCGCGCTGCAGATGTGCTCTCACGAGACGTACATGGACTGCCCCTACTATGAGCAGCTCATGTACGTGGGCGATACGCGGCTAGAGGTATTAGCCACCCATGTCACGACCTCGGACCCGCGCCTGCCCATCAAGGCTTGCCAGCTCTTTGACTGGTCGCGCAGCCCCGATGGTCTCACCAAGAGCCGCTACCCATCCGAGATACCGCAAGTCATCGCGCCCTTTAGCCTATGGTGGGTGTCAATGATCCATGACTTGCACATGTGGCGCCAGGCCGAGGATGTTGTTCATGCGCTTCTCCCCGGCATCGACGCTGTACTGACAGCCTTTGCCGGCTATCGCGACGACGATGGCCTGGTGGCTGCCGTGCCGGGCTGGAACTATTGCGATTGGGTGCCAGAATGGACCGCCGGCTGGCCTCCCGACAGCCGCGAGGGCGCCAACGCACTGATCAACCTGATCTACCTCTATGCGCTGGAGCGAGGCGTTCAGCTCCACGAGCACGCGAACCAACCGCACCTCGCCGCGCACTGGCGACAGGTGGCCGATGCGCTTCGAGCCGCCATCGTCAAGGCGTTCTGGGACGAGGGTCGTGGCATGCTGGCTGATGACCGCGCGCACACCAGCTACTCGGAGCATGTCCAGTCACTAGCGATCCTGACGCATCTGCTGGACGGCTCGCGCCATGAGCGCATGGTCGAAGGCCTGCTAGAGGCCGAGGACCTCGCGCGAACGACGATCTACTTCTCACACTATTTGCTCGAGGCCCTGCGCGAGATCGGACGCGGCGATCTGCTCATCGACAAGCTGCACTTCTGGTACGGCCTGCAAGCGCGCGGCCTCAAGACGACCAGCGAATCGCCCGAGCCAACGCGCTCGGACTGCCACGCCTGGGGCGCTCACCCGCTCTACCACTACTATGCCTCGATCCTAGGCGCACGGCCTACCGTACCTGGGTTCAAGCGCGTGCGCATCCAACCACAGCTTGGGGAGCTCACCTCCATTTCCGGCGAGATGCCGCACGCATCCACCGATACCATCCGCTTTGACCTGCAACGCGACGGCGACGACCTGACAGGTGAGATCTGGTTGCCAGAAGGCGTCTCTGGCGAGTTTGTGTGGGCTGGCATGCCGCGCCCACTGTGGCCTGGAAGAAACGTACTGGGCTAGCCCAGTACTCCCTCTAACCACCAACAGCCCCGAGCCCAAAGAGCTCGGGGCTGTTTGCTGCAGATCAGCGTTCAGCATACCTGACGATGCAGGCCCATCTCGCGAGCCAATCACCGGTGGCTGCTGCTAGCACGACCACCCGATGAGCATCAGGCCGGTTGCGGCTCCGGCTGATGGACACGATAGCTCTCCTCGACCGACACACCGGTAAGCGTATCCTTCACAGGGCAACGCTCGAGAGCCAGCTCAACCAGCTGAGCCACGCGATGCTCTGGCTCGGGTGACACGACGTTCACCCGCACGCGAATATCCTGAAAGCCGGGCCGCACGTCGGCCTTGCCCAGGAACCCCTCCGGATCGAGATCACCCTCCACGTGGACGGTGACATCGTCGATGCGCAAGCCTTCCTCCTCTGCAAAGGCCGATACCACAATGGCTATGCAACCCCCAAGAGATGAGAGCAGAAGCTCGACCGGGTTCATGGCCCGATTGGTGCCTCCAAGAGACTCGGGCTCGTCCATCGCGACCTGGAACCGGCGCGCACGACTCTCCACATAGACGCCTTGGCCGGCCCAGTCTGTGCGAGTCTTGAATGTTACGTTTGCCATCATTCGCCCTTTCACAAAATGCGGTACCAACCGTGACTTGGTCAGTCTAGCATACTTGTGTATCTTTGTCAATTTGCTCTTCTATGGACCGGCTACCTTCCTTGACAGATAGCCGCCCACCCGCTTATATGGCATAGCATCGGATCATTCCACGCAAGGAGTGCGCGTCGTGAATCCACGTCAACGGATGCTTGCCCTCGTGCGAGGCCAGCCACTTGACCAGGTCCCGTTTGTCCAGTACGACAACATGTGCGCGTCCAACGAGGTCATCTGGGAAGCCCTGGGCCCCAACAACATGGGTGTCCTGCGATGGACCACGGTCCATCGGGTGGAGCATCCGCACTGTCAGCTCATCACCGAGAAAGCCCTCATCAATGGCAAGCCCGGCTGGCGGGACACGCTCGTCACGCCGGCCGGCACATTGACCCAGGAGCGCACACGCGTCAGGGGGCTGGGCGTTAGCGCCTATACCAAGCACTATGTCGAGTCGATGGAAGACTATGCCGTGGTGCGCGCCTATTTGCGCGACGGCATCGTCTTGCCGGACATCGAGCCCACCATCAGGGCACACCGCGAGCTCGGCGACCAAGGCCTCCCACACGTGGCCCTCACCCGCACGCCCTACCAGCAGATGTGGGTCCAGTGGGTGGCTATCACCGATTTCTGCCTGCACCTGGCGGATGACACGGGAATCGTGCGCGAGTGCATGGATCTCATGGGCCAGGAGGTGCTCCGCATCGCCGAGGTCGCCCGCGATGCGTCCCGCGACACGCTGATCCCGTACGTCGATATGCCAGACAATATCACCGCGGGTCCCATTGGCCCGCGGCAGTACAGGCAATGGTGCCTGCCCTATTACACCAAGATCGCTGACATGCTGGCAGAGGTCGACGTCAAGGTCTATGTTCACATGGATTGCGACCTGACTGCGCACTGGCCGGCGCTGGATGAGTGGCCGCCACACGGCATCGACTCGCTGGCGCCGCCCCCCGACAATGACACACGCGTCGCTGACGTCGTCAACCGGTGGCCGGATACGCGCATCCTGGTCAACTTTCCGTCGTCGGTGCACCTGGCGGACGACGCCACCATCTATGCTCAAGCCGTTGAGCTGCTAGAGGAGGGAGGCCACACGGGCAGGCTGCAAATCCAGGTGTCGGAGGATCCGCCCCCCGATCGCTGGCGCGTGAGCTTTCCTGCCATCGTGCGGGCCGTGAAAGATTTCGGTCAGCCATAGCGCGGGATCACCAAGGGCGATTCCGCCCGCAGGATAGGGGGCGTTGCCGCTCGTGGAGAACGCGCGCATCAAGCAAAGAGGTGTGCCATGGTGCGTTGCTGCGCATGTGGTGCTATTCTAGATCCAGACGGCACGGAGAAGGCGCGCCCGCCCTCCATCTCCGGCAGCGTGATGGGCGATGAGATCACCGAGACTTGCTACTGCGTAGCCTGTCGCGTCTATACCATCGAGGTTGTGCGCGATCGCTTTCTTGGGGAAGAGAGCGTCTCCTACCACGTCCCTGTGCCAAAGGAGCGTGGAGATAGGCAGGTAGCGCTCATTTCCGCGTGACCCGATCCGTGAACCAAGCGCTGACGTTGCTCGGCGCACATAGCGCATTTTTGGGGCTGGCTCGACTAGGGAGTACCATGAGGACGCTGTTACTTGTTGCGAGCGCTCTTTAGCCGTAGCGCTTGGAGTTGCCGTCTTGGGGCCAGCTCGGGAGGGCTGGCAACTGGGCACAGATCCAGCGAGCATCATGCGCTGAGGACGTCCAGACCAGCGAGGAGGGAGGCATGACTTCAAAGCGATCCACATCAAGCACCGCCAAGCAGGTCACCCACGAGATACTCGACGCACTCTTTGGCGGCGCCACTGAGAAGGTCGGCATGCGCCTGTGGGATGGCACGCACTGGCCCGATGACGAAGCCCGCCAGGCAACCGTGGTCCTAAACCATCCCGGGGCTCTGCGCAACATGCTACTTCCGGGTACCGAGGTGGCTTTGGGCGAGGCCTATCTCTACGATGACATCGATATCGAGGGACACGCCGAGTCCGTCTTTGACCTGGCCGAGCAGCCAACGTCTTTCCAGCCGGGCTGGATCAAGAAGATCGGCCTCGCCATGAAACTGCTCCGTCTTCCCTCGCAGGCTCCATCGCGCAACACGGAGCGTGGACCTGCCGACGTGCACGGAAGACAACACTCTGTGCAGCGCGATCGCGAGGCCGTCACCTACCACTATGACGTGTCCAACGATTTCTACCAGCTCTGGCTGGATCAGCGCATGGTGTACTCTTGCGGGTACTTTTGCCGGCCTGACGATGACCTGGACAGCGCGCAGGAGCAAAAGCTGGGCCACATCTGCCGCAAGCTGCGATTGCAGCCGGGCCGGCGGATGCTAGACATCGGATGTGGCTGGGGAAGCTTGGTGATCTACGCTG
>CAYOBT010000240.1:0-4735 GCA_964402205.1 uncultured Anaerolineales bacterium | reverse complement strand
CCTCAGGAGGTGTATCGCCCAGCCGACTATGACTGGCCCGGCGATTACGAGGGGCGCCTGATGCTCGCGCTCATCTCCCTCGCCCAGGCCCTTGGCCAAGAGCCACCCACCCTCGGCGCTATCATGGACGAGTTGCCATCGCACCTCAACGAGCGCGGCTACTTTGGGCCAATCCGCGACGATGGCCTTGTGGACGAGCAGCAGATGTCGGGGAACAACTGGTTTCTTGGCGCACTCGTCGCCCTCTATCGCTGGCGACGCGAGCCGGCCACGCTGCACGCCATCCGGCGCGTCGTCGGAGGCCTGCTCCTCCCGACACGTGGTGCCTATGCCGCCTATCCCGCCGACCCCCAAGTTCGCGATCGCATCCCCGAGGGCAGCGCAGCGGGCACACGCATCGGCGACGCTATCGGGCGGTGGCTCCCATCCACCGACGTCGGCTGCGCGTTCATCGCCCTGGACGGCGCCAGCGCGGCGTACCAGGTCCTGCCCAATGGTGAGGACCGCGCCGCCTTGGGTGCGCTCATCGACGAGATGATCAAGCGCTACCTCAGCATCGACGTGCGCGCTCTTTCTTTCCAGACCCACGCCACCCTTTCGGCCCTACGCGGCGTCCTGCAGCATTATGCCGCCACTAGCGACCAAGCGCTTCTTCAGGCGGCTGTGGATCGCTATGCCACATACCGCGCCCATGGCATGACCGAGAACTATGCCAACGAGAACTGGTTCAACCGCCCCACCTGGACAGAGCCCTGCGCCGTAGTGGACTCATTCCTCGTTGCCATGGACCTCTGGCGACACACGGGCGACCTGGCGTACCTCGAGGATGCCCATCACATCTACTGGAACGCCCTCGGGCACGGCCAGCGGCCCAATGGCGGCTTTGGCTGCGATACATGTGTCTCCGCAGAGAGCGCCGACGGGGCCTTTCTCTCGGTCCATTCTGCGGGCGTCTACGAGGCCACTTGGTGCTGCACTATGCGGGGCGGTGCCGGCTTGGCTGAGGCGATTCGTCTGAGCGCCTGGCGCGAAGGGGATGCCGTCATCCTGCCGTTCTACCATCCAGGGCAATACCGAGCCGAGCTCAACACCGGCACCTTCGCATGGGACGTCGACTCCGCCTACCCGTACGAGGGTCGCCTGCGGCTGGATGTCCGCCAGGCTCCGGGAGCTCCGGTACCTCTAACGCTGTATGTGCCGTCCTGGGCGCCGCCCGCGTCCCTTTCGCTCACTGTCAACGGCGAGGCGATAGCGCCCAGGCGCCAGCGCGGCATGGTGGTCGTGGAGCAACGGTGGAACCCAGGGGATTCGCTCATCCTGGCCTATCGCGTCGGCCTTTGGCGGGAGCAGCCCATTCGAGACACGGAGCGATACCCCAACGTCTACACGCTCCGTCATGGACCTCTCATCCTTGGCGTGGAGAATTCTGGCGGACCGGTGGAGCTCCCTGAAACACCCCCACGTCCTATCGGGAATGGCCGCTACACGATTCCTGCCTGCGGCCATACGCTGGAACCCATCAACAGGCTCATCGATCTGTCGGACAAAGAGGCGCTTGCCAGTCGCATGCAGGTGCTGTTCCGCCAGCGTCGAACCTTGTAAGGATCTGCCGTGTCACAAGGATGCTATGGGCGCCGTCGGTGGCTGGCGCTGGGGCTTGCAGTCTGCGTTACGCTCGCTGCCACAGCCAACGATCTCGATCAACAGATCTCTGTCATCGCGGCGCCCTACCGCTTTCGTGCTGCCCGCTGGATGGCAAGACAGCTCTTCCTACCGCGGCAGGCTGAGCCCTTGCCAGCCAACGAAACGCCGTCCTACTACGTACAGCGCTACCTCGGCATCAACGCCGAGATTGAGGCCATCGAGCGCCAACGCAATCTCGCAGTCGCCGGCGACTCCCAAGAGAGCCAGGGGCAAGAGACCGTAGCCGAGCTGACGCGAGCCATGGAAAAGCTACGTCGTGTCCAAGAGGCCATGCAACCCAACGTCGAGCGCATCCTAGGCAGCCAGATCCTGGACGCTCTAGACGAGCTGGGCATCCGCAACCCCGCCGATTCCTGGATCAGGCTGCCCTTGCGCTTCCCGCCGATCGCCTTTCGCCTGGAGAGCCCACCCCAGCTCCTGGTTGTGTCCCCACGAGAGCGGATCGAGAGCATCCAGGAAGTCATGCTGACGCAGGATCTCGCCCTCAGCACAGCCCTGAGCCTGGAAAAGCAGGTTGAGGCGCTTGATGTCTCTGCGCTAGTCACCGACATCGGGGGGTTCGGCGGGACGTATCCCACCTTTGTCGCAGAGGCAACCTCGCTTCGCTGGACCATCGAAACCGCCACCGAGGAGTGGCTGCACCAGTACCTGGCCTTGACACCGCTCGGCGCACGGTACGTCCTCGATCTGCTCGGGCTGCGGCCCGACTATGAGATCGCGCGCATCAACGAGACGGTGGCGGGCATGGTCAGCCAAGAAGTCGCCGACCTGGTGATCAGGCGGCACTACCACGGTGGAGATGGGGCGCCTGTGCTGCCCGCTACAGACCAGGGCTTTGACTATACTGGGTTCATGCGCGAGACGCGCGTCGAGGTGGATCGCCTACTCCAAGCCGGTCGCGTGGAAGAGGCAGAGGCGTACATGGAGGCTCGTCGCCGCGAACTTGTGCGCCAGGGATATCCCATCCGCAAGCTGAACCAGGCCTACTTTGCCTTCCACGGCACCTACACCTACGGGCCCGCGGCCGTGGACCCCATCTATGAGGAGATCAAGCTGCTTCGCGCTCAGAGTTCCGACCTGCGAGCCTTTCTCACGACGGCAGCCAAGCTCAGAAGCCGTGCCGACCTACGGGCGCTCCTAGGGCTGCCGCCGCCGGAGCAAGCGCTCCGAGAGGAGTCATCATGGCGATCTTCACTCAGCGACCTCGCACGAGCCCCGACGCGGTCCTGAATCTGGCGCGCGTCTACTTTGGGCGGTTGGGCCTCGGGATGGCGCAGGCTCAACCTGACCAGCTTTGCTTCCAGGATCGCCACGGGTATGTCCATGTCAGCGCCAAGCTTCGGGGCCGCCGCACACGCCTCACCGTAGATAGCTGCGGCTGGGAGTACTGGGCCCGCTGCTTCCTGAATCACACTGACTGATGCCACACCCTGCTGGCGACGCCCTCGGCTTCCCTGCGGGGCAAAAACACCCGTATCTGTTGACGCGTTTTCGCGTCTCACCTAGTGAGAGTCAGTACAGATAGGGGCTAGCGACCCCCGAGCGAGGAGGTTCGCGTGCGCAACAAGCTTACTTCTCTATGCATCGTCGCGCTGTTTCTACTGGCGCAGGTTGTCGTGTTGGCGGAGAAACCTGCCGACGTGGCAGCCAAGAAGGCAGGCACCTGTGCGGGCAACTCCCATGTATGCTGGGATGAATACGGGATCAAGGTCAAGGATCCTGAGCTCTTCCCAGGCAACGGCGCTCCCGAAGCCGTCCAGGGCCCTCCAGCCAAGGGCGAGCGAGGCATCATCGGCCGCGCCGGCAACTCGAACAATGCCTTTGTCGAGCTGTGGCGAAAGAACCCCGACACCTGGGAAGTCCTCATCGACCAGGCTTGGGGCAAGCTCCGTTACAACGTCGAGGGCCCCGAGTTTGCGTATCACTTTACGGGGCACATGCTAGAACCAGGCATCGAGTACGCTCTGATCGTCTATATCGATCCATGGCCAGGGACTGGGGGCGCCCTCCTAGCTAGCGGGACAGCTGACGAGGACGGAGATCTCATGCTCAAGGGATCCATGGATCTGAACGGGGACTTGGAGGAAGCCAAGATCTGGCTGGTCTATGCCGACGACTATGACGGCGAGAAGATGACATCCTGGAACCCCGACGGCTACTTGTTCGAGTACGATCTCATTTCATACACCGACACCGATTCGTAGTATTCTAGGCGAGTCAACCAGGGGCGGACTGGACAAACTCCCCCGGGCCGTCTCTGTTGACCGGGCCGCAGTGGCGTTGGCCACTGCGGCCCTTTTTGCGGCCACCAGACACGGCGCTCAGCTCACCGCCGCTCGAACAAGAGCGCGAAGTCATCGTTGGTGCGTCCTAGGCCCAGCGTGGCCTGGCCGCCGCATCGCGCATACGTGCGCCCGCCCGTATCGAGATTCCAGATCTCAACGTGGTATGGGCCATCGGGCAGCGCCACCTTCAGCTGCGCCTCGCGAGGCTCGTTCTTGCGCCGCCCCGAGTTCACCCCCACCCGGTAGTACTGATAGTTGCGCAAGTAGACCACATGCATCCCCCCATCAGCCAAAGAGAGATACTTGAGCTGGTATCCTTCCGGCGGCACGAACGGCTGCGGCAAGCGCTTGAGGGCCTGGGGGCCGATCTCGGTCGGATCCCACACGAGCCGTGACCCCGCGTCGGTCTCGGGGTCACGAGAGAATGCATAGCGCAAGCCATGGGTCAGTGCGAAATACCCCCAACTCCAGAGCTCACGCATGGCCTGGCTCACGAACTTCTGGCAGTAGATGTGCCGCTCGTCCTCGGGACGATGGGGGCACCAATAGTCGCCCGGCAGTCCACACTCGGGACCGGCCTCGGCCTCGATCCTTGCGAGCTCGGCCACCTGCGAGCGGATATCGACAACGATCTCGGGCGGAGCCAAGTCTATCGTTGCGAAGCCGATCCGCTCCATCATCTCGCGCGCCGGCGTGAAGTCGTTCCAGCCGCGCGACGTCCACATGCCAAAGCCCGGGCACCCGTC
>CAYOBT010000239.1:0-4743 GCA_964402205.1 uncultured Anaerolineales bacterium | reverse complement strand
GATGGCGCTCACGACGCTGGCGTCGGTGACGTGAAACAGCTCGCGGGCCACGACGACCGAGAGCTTCTGGTGGAGGAGCATCGGGGCCGCGCGCTCTTCTGGGAGGACGTGGATTCCCAGCGCCAGCGAGGCCTGGAGGCGCTGCGGCGTCGGGATGGGCGCGGAGATGTCGTGGAGCCAGCCGCCGACCTCGGCGCGGGAGGCGTCCAGCTCAAAGCGGATCGCCAGGGCGCGGGCTTGGTCGGCGACGGCGCGCGAGTGCTCGGCCGTGTGCGGGCGCCCGTGGCCGCGGAGAAAGGCATCGGCGTCGTGGGCGAGATGGCCGGTGTGCGTGAGCTTGATGGCGAGGCGGTCCAGGATGGGGTGCATGATGCGCTCGATTCTGGGCAAAAGGCGGCCCTCCCGCCGATGGGCGACGGGAGGGCTCGCGCACGGGGTTGGCTAGGGTTTCCAGACTTCCCACACCTTGCCGGCCAGGTCCGGGCCGGGGACAAGGGTCGGTGCGCCTGGCGTCCAGCCAGAGGGCGTGACTTCGCCGGTTTCCATGACATGCTGGAAGGCTTTGATCTGCCTGATCAGCTCTTGGGGGTTGCGGCCCACCTCAGGGGTGAGGACCTCCATGGCGCGGATCTTGAACTCGGGATCGATGATAAAGCGCCCGCGGATATCCACGCCGGCGGCCTTATCATAGACGCCGTACACGGTGCCGATCTTGCCACCTGCATCAGAGAGCATGGGGAACGGCACGCCGCCGTCCACCATCTTGCTCAGCTCATGCTCTTGCCACATCTTGTGGACAAAGCGGCTGTCTGTGCTGAGCGAGAGTACCTCGACACCCAACGCTTGAAACTCGGGATAAAGGGCGGCGACCGCCGCCAACTCGGTCGGTCAAACGAAGGTAAAGTCGCCGGGATAGAAGCAGAGGACGATCCATTCGCCCTTGTAATCCGAGAGCTTGACCGGCTTGAAGCCTTCGCCCATGACATAGCCGCTGGCCTCAAAATCGATCGCTTCGCCTCCCACGCGCACTTGCATCTTGGGCACCTCCTGTGCTGGGCTCGCCGCTGGCGCGGCGGCTGATTCGTCGGCTCCAGCAATGGGGCCGCGAACCGGTTTCACGCAACCATCCTTCTCGACCATGCGGACCTCCTTCCAACGTCCCGAACGCGTCATGGGAAGGGCGGTCGCGCGCTGAGCTGCTCATGGCAGCCCGGACCTGTGCGCGAGCCAGACCCTTCGCGTATCGCCCTTAGCCTAGTCAAAGCGAAAACGATTGTCAAGGGCTAGCGGGCACAGAAATGGCCCAACTAGGTTAAAAGCCTGTTGACGCAAGCGAGATTCGTGCTTGACGGCACGAGCCCCGCCGGGCTATACTATAGCTTCACGCTAGATGGACGCTGCATTCCAGAGGGGGGACATGCCGTGCGCTATCGAGATCTAGGCAAGACGGGCTATCGCGTATCGCAGCTTGGCTTTGGGGCCATGCGATTGCCCATGGTGGGCGAGGGCGAGGATGCCCGCATCGACCGCGAGAAGGCCATCCCGATGATTCACCGGGCCTTTGAGGCGGGCCTGAACTATATCGATACGGCTGTGGGCTATTGCAACCAGGATAGCCAGCGCGTGGTGGGCGAGGCGCTCCAGGGCTGGCGGGACAAGATCGTGCTCTCGACCAAGAACCACGAGTATGAGGACGAGGCCACCTGGTGGAGCCACCTGGAGAACTCGTTGGAGCGGCTCCAGGTCGAGTTCATCGACATCTACAACCACCACGGCATCAACTGGGAGCGCTACACGCAGCATGTGGAGCCGCGGGTGAGCAAGTGGATGCGCAAGGCCGTAGATCAGGGCCTGGTGAAGCACATCTGCACGTCGTTCCACGACAACAACGAGAACCTCATCAAGCTCATCGAGACGGGCTACCCCGAGGTGATCACGCTCCAGTACAACATGCTGGATCGCCAGCTCGAGGAGGGGATCGCCCTGGCGCACGAGCGCGGCATCGGCGTCGTGGTGATGGGTCCCGTGGCTGGCGGCAGGCTGGGCGTCAGTAGCCCCGTGCTGCGCGAGCTGATCCCTGACGTGGATCGCGTGCCCGAGCTGGCGCTGCGGTTCGTGCTCTCGAATCCCAACGTCTCGGTGGCGCTTTCGGGCATGAGCACCATGCAGCAAGTGGAAGAGAACCTGGCGACGGCCTCGGACGACGTGGCGTTCTCCGAGGAAGAGCAGGAGGAGGTGCGCAAGCACCTGATCCGCCTGGAGGCCATGGCCGACCTCTATTGCACGGGCTGCGGCTATTGCATGCCGTGCCCGCAAGAGGTCAACATCCCGCATATCTTCCAAAAGTACAACGAGGCGCGGGTGTACGGCCTGTGGGAGGCGGCTTCCGAGGCCTATCGCGCGTGGAAGTGGGTATCGGGCAAGCAGGCCGATGCCTGCATCGAGTGCGGCGAGTGCGAGGAAAAGTGCCCGCAGCACATCCCCATCCGCGAGCAGCTCCAAGAGGCCCACGAGGCTTTGATGCAGGGACACGCCTAGCGGCCTATCCCGTCAGGCCGAACGACACGATCCCCCGGTGCCTTGGCGCCGGGGGATTTCGCTATGCTCCGGGATGGCGTTCGGCAAAGGCCAGCAGGTCGCGCCAGAGACGGTCATCCTTGCCCGCGAGGGGATCGAGGATGAGGTCCGAGTGGCCGACGTCGGGATAGATGCGCAGCTCGCAGGGGGCTCCCACCTGACGCAGGGTCTGGCAGAGCGAGGCGGCCTGGTTCGACGGGACGTAGGGGTCGGTGGCGCCGTGGAGCAGCAGCGCGGGCGGCGCTCCCGCATGCACGTGGGTCAGCGGCGAGGCCGTACGCAGGCTGTCGGTGCCGTCAAAGACGCGCTGGAGCAGCTCGGTGGCGGGGCGGCGATGGTTCCATTGGACATGGGCGGCCATCAGGTCATACACGCCGCTCATTCCGATATAGCCGGCCAGCTCGGACGGGTCGTGGCCGTGGGGCGCGAGCCAGCCCTTGTCGAGGCCGATGAGGGCCGTGAGGTGTGCCCCGGCGCTGTGTCCCGCCAGGTAGATGCGGCGCGGGTCGGCGCCGAGCTCGGGGAGGCGATCCACCGTCCAGGCGACGGCCGCGGCGACCTCGTCGGCCATCTGGCGATAGGTGGCGCGCGGGTACGCCGTATAGTCGGGCAGGATGACGGCCCAGCCTTGGGGCACGAGATGCGCCGCGACGGCGGTATAGAGCTCTTTGCGATAGTGGGCCCAGCCGCCTCCGTGCACAAAGATCAGCACGGGGCAGAGCGAGGCCTGGGGAGCGGGCCAGAAGGCATCCAGGCCGGGGCCGTCGGGCAGGGGATGGACGTCGCGCGCGCTGCGGGGATGCTCGCGCGCAAAGAGCGCACCCTTGAGCACGGCGCGAGGCGCGCGCGCGTGAAAGGCAACGTCGGCGCCGGCCGCCACCAGGTCCCAGGCCGCCAAGGCCAGCTCCTGCGCGGGGTGCGGCAGGTCATTGGGATGGCGCGGAGGCGTCGGCGGCTGCTTGTCGTTGGGCATCAGGGGCTCTCGCTGGCGGAGGCCTGCGTAAAGCGCGTCAGATCCTGTTTGAGGCGGAGGTCGGCGTCCCACAGCGTGCGAAAGACATAGCCCGTGTGGCCCGCGCCGGGATAGATCCGCAGCTCGCAGGGGCTGCCGGCGTCTTGCAGGGCTTGGCAGAAGGAGCGGCTCATCTCGTGGGGGACGGTGGTGTCCTCGGTGCCGTGGATCAGCAACGTCGGGGGGAGACCGGCGCGCACATGGGTGATGGGCGAGGCTTTGTCATAGTTGCGCCAGCCGCCGGCCACGCCGTCAAAGAGCTCGTCGGTGCCCCAGAGGCTGCGGGCATAGGCGGCCTGTAGCTCCATGTCATAGACGCCGCTCATGCCGATGAACCCTGCTAACTCGTTGGCCCGGTGGCCATAGGCGGCCAGCCAGCGTGCCTCGGTGAACACCAGCGCCGCCAGGTGGCCCCCAGCCGAGTGCCCCGTCAGATAGACGCGTGCTGGATCGCCCTGATAGTCGGCGGCGTGCTCTAGCGTCCAGGCCACCGCCGCGGCGACCTCGACGGCCATCTGATCGTAAGTGGCGTCGGGGTGCAGCGTATAGTCGGGGATCACCACGGTATAGCCTTCGGGCACCAGCAGCCCCGCTAGGGGGGTCATGTCCTCCTTGCCGTACGCGACCCAACTTCCGCCGTGCACAAAGATCAGGACGGGCGCCTCGGTCGCTCCCTCGGGCGCATACACGTCGAGGGTGGTGGCGACATCGGGATGGGGTGAGACGTTGGCGGCCACGGGCGGGTGCTGTCTCACATAGCGGCGGCCGATGCTCTGGGAGCGAAAGAGCTGCGCATAGTAGACAATGTCGTCGCGCTTGACGATGATGCCCGCGATGATGAGGACGAGGGCCGAAGCCAGCAGCGCGAGGCCCCAGCGACGGCGGGCGAGGCGACGGGACTCGGCGCGGGCCACCCGAGCGCTAGCCACGGGTCGCCTCTTGCCCCAGGGCGATCTGGAGCTTGCGCACGGTAAAGCGGTCGCGGATATAGTGGGCGGCGCGCAGCCCGGCTTGGACCTCTTCGGAGGAGAGGCCCAGTTCCTCGGGCGTGGCAGGAGCCCCGGCGCGACGGAGGCAGTCGGCCAGCCATGCGGGCTCGGGGACTTGGGCCATGATCTCCAGCATGCGATCCCAAACGGTGGCAAGGCGCAGCC
>CAYOBT010000238.1:0-4747 GCA_964402205.1 uncultured Anaerolineales bacterium | reverse complement strand
CAATAGGCCCACCGGTGCAGGCGCCACTTCTCCGCCGACCAGTTCTTGCGGGCGTTCATCCGGAAGGGGCGGAGGTTCAGCAGATTCGTGACGGCCTCGGCTGCGCGCTCACGGTTCTTCGTCATCCACTTGACCAGCCCGACATAGTTCCCTGCGTACCGGCTCCGCAGTCGCATCGCCTGCGCTTGATCCAGACGACGCGCCAGGTGGCTCAGGAGCGCCGGATGCACCCACATATATGGGACCTTGAGCCCTTCTATCGAATACATGCGGGCCAGGCCAGAGCGCACCAGCAGGCCAAGGCTTTGCGTCCACACGTCGTTCGGTGTATCCCCCACGAGGGCTGGTAGATTGGCCACAAACCCTTGCACAAACACGCCAAGGGCCATCAATGCCTCCCTATGGACATCCGCGATCCGCCGCAGCCAGGCCTCCATCGCTGCATGAAGGCCCTGGTTGCCCAGCCTGCCCTCTCCTTGGGCGAAACCTGGCAAGGCCTCTTCGAGACCCTGGCTGGCTGCCTCCAACCCGTGCAACCCCGCCATGTGGCTAGCCAACCGAAGCGCCAGCGGGTTGCCCCGCAGCAGATCCGACAGACGTGCAATATCGGCATCGGCCACCTGGTCCGTGGTGTATCCCCACTGCTTCCAGAGATCTACGGCCTCCTCGGAGGCAAGCCCGCCGACCTTGACGCGTTGGACACCGCTGCTGGTGAGGAAAGCTTGTGCGGGCCGGCGAGCGCAGCTCAATACCAAGCGTGTGCTACCCAGGCTTGCCAACTGCTGAGCAAGGGCAACCAGCTCCTGTTGCATCACGTCGGAAAGGCCCATGGGGCCTTCGCCAAGGACGACGTCGATATCATCCCAGCAGATCAGCGTTGGATGCTCGGTGAGCGCCCCCTCAACACGACCCTTGAGTTCCCTGGTATGCGCGTGCGATCCCCCAAGCAACACCGATGCGAGATCGCGCAGAGCCATTTCGGCGAGGCCTCCACCGCCAAAGCCTGTGTAGACCACATGGTCGAAACGCTCTGCCCATCTCATACGCCTCGCGACCTGCGCCATGAGCGTCGTCTTGCCCATGCCGTCCCCGCCTTCGAGCAGAACGATGCCTGGCTCTTGAGGAGCCAGAGCCTCTTGCAGCGCGTTCTCTGGCCCGTCACGTGTCACCATGTTGGCATCCGTTGCCGGCAGCGCGCCATGCGCCAGTGATCTCGTATCCGCTCGCTCATCAGAACCCACTATCGCCTCCGATACTTTTTGTCAGTCTCTCGAGTCCGAGCCATGCCTCTGCGGTCAGCCCTCACCTGTTGCCTTCAAACACAGATCGCCTACCTACGGACGAGGTCTCCCCGTGACCCGCCAACGTTCGAGCTCCTCCAGCGTTCGTTCCCATAGCTCTGAGGTCTCGTCCGTGACCCAAGGCCTGAAACCGAGTCGCATGTACGCCGCAACCGCCTGGAGCCGCCAGGGGTTGGTATCCAGTAGCGCTTGATGGTAACCTCGCTCCCTCAGCCGATGCAGCGTAGCAAGGGTAATGGCCTTCCCGAGGCCCTTGCCGCGCTCCTGACGGCTGACACCCACCCAATGCACCATGCCATAGGGATCACCGTCCGCCGTGTTGTGCCAGGCAGCTGCTCCCGCCACAGGCGTATCGCCACGCCAGATGAGCTGGATATGGGCGGGATGATAGAGGGGATCCTCTCGGAAGGTCCGATGGAACCATGCTTCGCCGGTCTCGCCGGCAAAGAGCGACTCGTTGACTATCTGCAGGTAGGCCTCTACCTGATCCTCTCCCATCGGTGCCAGACGATAGCCTTGCGAGAGTTCGATAGATGGGAGACCATCCAGGGTATCCCTGCGCATCCGGATGAGCTGCATCCGGTTGCCCTCACTGCTAAGCACCTCATAGCCACAACGGCGCCCCACAAAGTGAACCGGCACGCCCTCAAAGGTGCGACGCAGATGCTCCGCCAAACCCAAGAGCCCGGGAATCTCTGCCGTGGTGTGGTTCACGACCATCGCTGGGATTCCGCGATCAGCCAACCAAGCGCCCTCACGCCACAGTAACACGCCATCGTCGGTGACAAGGACAGCATCGGCGCCCAGCTCGACCATCTTGCGGACATTCGTGATCGCTCCCGTGCCTACGCCCAGGCGATGCACCATGGTGCCACGCTCGCCCACAAAGGCCAAGGCCTGCTCACTGAGCGTCTTGACGCGCTGCCCGACCTGGCTAGCTAGCTCCCACGCGGTTACTGTGGGCACTTCGATGACACGCTGGTAACGGTCGCCTGCCACCACCGGCCCGAGGTCCAGATGCGCCACCCACCGATCGATGACGCCCTCGCCTTCGATGATGTCCCACACGTCATGGCATCGGTAGACTACGATACCCGCATCGTCCAGGAATGCCTTCTTGGTGAAGGCCGGTTCCGAATTCAGCAGCTCCTCGTCGTCATCCATGTGCGCATAGAACGTGGGCTCGTGCGTCACAAAGAGGTTGCAGCCACGTGCGCGGGCTTCTCTCAGCGCGGACAGGGTGGATTGCCAGGCCACGGCGATGCCCTCCACAACGTTTTCGGGATCGCCATACTTGAAGCCATCGCACGTTCCATCATCCCACGCTACCCACGTCCCCACCGAGCGCATGTGCCGATCGAGATCTCTCGCGATCACGTCATCTACCCCTTTGCTGCTAGCTGCGACACAGAGCTCTGGCTCCAACGCATGCCCCTCTGTTGATGCGTCCCAAGCCCCATGCTATAATCGTGCCAGATTCGCTCCCGATGTAGAGAGAGACGCCCACGATGAACTGCCCCGAATGCGGCACCTACAACCCTGACGATCGCAAGCAGTGCTGGCGCTGCGGACATGAGCTTCCCAAGCCCGAGCCAGTCAAGAAGAAAGACCCACAGAAAAGCTGGAAGACGGTGATGTACCTTGCCGCCGCCTTTCTCATCATCACCACGCTCCTCCAGTTCTGCGGAGCGGGCAGCCTTACGCCCGATATGCTGGAGGAAGGCGAACCCACGGGCTATGTGGTGCCGTGGACGCTTGAGGAGAACTTGGTCTAGTCCGTCTCTCCGAAGGCTTCCCTCACATGCCTCTCAAGGCTCGTGGCCAGTTGCTCTAGCAGCTGGCCATAGTCGTCACTGGGTAGGCCAGAAGCCGTCATGATCAGAGCATCCTCACCGTTGTCGGTATAGTACTGTCGGCGGCGCCCCATCTCTTGCAGACCGTACTTGGCATAGAGGTTCCTCGCCGGTCGGTTGCTTTCACGGACTTCTAGCGTGAGCGTGGCGGCCCCGGCACGGCGCGCCTCCGCAACGGCCTTATGGAAGAGCAGCTCGCCCAGCCCGCGCTCTCGCCATTCCGGATGCACGGCTAGCGTGCCCACGTGAGCTTGATCCGTGACCAACCAATAGCCAACGTAGCCAAGCAACCCAGGAAGACGCTCGGCGCCAGCGGCTCCTGACCCCCTCAGCACATGGTAGCGCGAAAGGGAATTCTGCGAGATCTCATGGACGAACGCCCTTGCGGGCCATGGCGTTGGGAAGACCGTTCGTTCGAGGGCAACCACCGCGGGCACATCACAAAGGCGCATCAGGTCGAGGCGGAAGGGTAGGCCTGCGAGATTCAAGGGCCCGCCCCGTGAGCCCAGCTCTGCATTGGGCTACTGAGCATAGGTAAGGTCGAGGGTATCAAGATCATCAAGATCCTGGCGCTGGACGCGCTCCCACGCTAGCTCCGCCAAGTAGCCAGCTCTCCTCACCGAGCTCGCTAGGGAGGCAATCGCGATGTTCTCAGCTCCGGGTAGCGCAAACAGCCTCTTCACCACGTTCGCTCGGAGCTCCCCAGCGAGCAGGATAGGTTCACTAGCATCGGGCGCCCACGCGTTAGCGTCCACGATCTCGGCCTCGGAATCGGCCACAGGTAGCCCTTCCTCAAACCGGAACGATTGAACACACAAACGCCCTCGGCCAGCTTCCATAACCCCCCAGAGGGGGCCTCCAGGGTCACCCGCAACATACGCGGTAACGGCTAGCGTCGGGATGCCCACGATGGGGAGATCCAAAGCCAGGGCAAGTCCCTTGGCCAAGCTCATGCCGATACGCAAGCCAGTGAACGACCCTGGGCCCGACGCGACCGCCAAGGCACCAAGTGAGGATGGCTCCAGATGCTCGAGACGCATCAGGGATGTGAGGACGGGAAGCGTATCTACAGAGTGGCGGTTCTCCGTTCGCCAGCTAGACTCGGCCAGCACGCCTCGCTCATCGTAGAGAGCCACGCTGGCCTGTCGCGTGGCTGTATCGATGGCAGCGAGGATCATGCCCCCTCCTCATCGCCTTTGGGCGGACGTTCGGGCGCAATGACACGCTGAAGAGCCGAAACGGTGGCCTCATAGTGATCGCCCATGCCGGTGAAAACAAAGCACCGTCGTTGGCCTCCCAGATCGCGGATGGTCACCCAGAGGCGGTCAGCCGGCAGCAGATCCTTGGCTCGCTCCGCCCACTCGATCACAGTCACACCATCGCCGTATATATAGTCATCTAGGCCGAGATTGTACAGAGAGCAAGCGGACCGTTTCGGCCCGCTTGTCTCAAGAACGGTCGGTTGTCAGATTCGTCTCAGCCGATCACTCGCTTGCGCAGGGCAAGTCCGGCACCGGCCAGGGCCAGCATGACGAGCGTCGTGGGCTCGGGAACCTCAGGTTCCGGTCCCTGCACGACCCAGATCCCTCGGAC
>CAYOBT010000237.1:0-4770 GCA_964402205.1 uncultured Anaerolineales bacterium | reverse complement strand
CAGCGAGGTGATGTTGATGAGCGCCCAAGCGATTCCTGATGCCACTAGCGTCAAGGTGACATAGACCGGATTCTTGGTAAGCAGGAAGCCTGACCACACGACGACGAGAATGCCAAGCCCCGTCAGAATCGTCGGCCGCCGCCCAAAGCGCGTGGCCACGAACCCCGCGGGCAGCGAAAAGACGAGAAAGGCTGCCGAAAGATAGGTGAGCATGCTGGCGGCTCGGGCCACAGCTTGGTCAGCCGTCAGGGTGCCCGCGGCGATCTGTGGCGCAAAGAGCACTTCGCGCCCGTAGGACGTCCAGAAAGTCTCGATGGCGTTGTAGCCCATGAACCAGCTAAAGATGGCTAGGCACGTGAACAGCGCGCTCTTGTCCGGGTTGCGAGCGACAGCGACGACGTTGCGAACAGTATCACGCAAAGACTCCAGCGCGTTGGGCCGGCGACTTGCACTGGTGCCATCTTGGTCCACGGGCGGAGGTTCTTGCACGCGCAGAATCACGATGGCTTCGGCAATCACCAGGAGGACGGCGCCCAGCACAAACGGGTAGCTCTGCCCGGTGGCAAACAGCCTGCCCCCGATCAGAAAGGCGATGGTCGTCCCGATGCCGCCCATCAGGTTGATGACGCCGTTCGCTTTGCTCCGCAGAGCGGGGGGAGTGATGTCCGGCATGAGGGCGACCGTCGGGGTGCGGAACAGGGCCATGGCGATGTTCATGATGATGATGACGCCCGTTAGTAGCCCAAGCGTGCCCGCGGTCCGAGCCATCTGGAGATGGATGGCTGGTACGACAACGAACAGGATGGCCGCGACTGGCGCTCCTGCGAGGATGAAAGGGCGTCGCCTGCCGAGGCGGGTCCAAGTGTTGTCGCTCAGTTGGCCGATGTAGGGCAACATGGTGATGCCGAGGATGTTGTCAAGAGTCATCACAAATCCGACGAGACCCCATGATAGGTCATATTGCCGAAGGAATATGGGAACAAAGCTATTGTAGACAGACCAGATCACCGAGATACCAAAGAAACCAAACCCTAGAATCAAGGTTCGTCTGTAGTCGAGTTTCATCGCCATCCTTTCCCTTGATAGATCGTTGAGGCCCCTTACTCGGTCATGATGTGGGCTTCTAGGTTCGCGAACGTTACGTCGCCGATGCCAGACACTTCGAGGATATCCAAGGCGGTCGCAAAAGGTCCGTTTGCATCTCGGTACGCGACGATCCGCTCCGCAAGAACGGGGCCGATGCCAGGGAGCGCCTCTAGTTCTGACGCGGACGCCGTGTTGATGTTGAGCAACTGCGAGTCGCCTGCCTCCTCTTGGATCAAGGCTCCCGAGATTGGCGTGGGCGGCATGGGGGTCGGCGTACCGCGGAAGGGGACATAGATACGGCTCGCGTCCTCGCAATAGTCTGCCAAGTTGATGCTGTCGCTGTGGGCATCGGGATGGAGTCCACCGGCGGCCTCAATGCCGTCGATGATGCGGCTACCCGGCTCGAGCTCGTAGACACCGGGGTTCTGGACGGCGCCTGCCATGTGCACGCGGATGGGGGCGGGAGTCAGCGTGGGGGCAGCGGTCGGCTGGGAGATCGTGATCACATGGGCCGGTGCCGGCTCGCATCCGGTGAGCAATCCAAGACACGCGATGGCGAGGGCCCATCGGGGAGTGTTGCGTGGCTGGAGCTTCATCGTGAACCCGATCCCTCGCCGCTGGCTCTCTGCGCAGCAAGCTAGACGTTAGAATCTACGGTACGACACGATGAAGCTATCGTATCAGAGAGAACACCATATGGCAAGGGGATCGATCCCATACCGGGCAAGAGGAACGTCTATAATGCATAAAGAGGCGGCCCTTGGCTCGGGCCGCCTCTTTCATGCCCCCGACTGGACTCGAACCAGTACGTCCTATTGGACACAGGCCCTCAACCTGCCGTGTATGCCAATTCCACCACGGGGGCGACTGCGCTCCATTGTAGTCAGAGATGGGGGGTTTGTCAACCTGGGCTTGCCTAGACTAGAATAGCCGCGTGTCGCACAAGCTCGAAAGGAGACGGGCATGCGGGTCATCGTGGATGCGATGGGCAGCGACAACGCGCCTGAGCCCGATGTTGCGGGGGCTGTCCGCGCAGCGCGTCGCTACGGATGCGAGGTCCTACTGGTGGGCCAAGAGCAGACGGTGCGCACGGAGCTCGCCAAGCATGATACTGCCGGGCTTGCCATCGACGTAGCGCACGCCAGCCAGGTCGTAGCCATGCACGAGCACCCGGCGCAGGCCGTTCGCCAGAAGGACGACGCTTCGGTTGTTGTGGGTATGCGCCTGCTGCGCGAGGGTGAGGGCGACGCCTTTGTCTCCGCTGGAAACTCGGGAGGCGTGCTGGCCAGCGCTCTGGTGGGCGCGGGGCGCATCGGCCGCATCAAGGGGGTGCAGCGTCCCGCCATCTCGACGGTGATCCCGCACCTGGCCGGCTACTCGTTCATGCTCGATATCGGTGCCAATGCCGATGTGCGGCCCGAGTGGTTGGTGCAATTTGGTGTGATGGGCTCTATCTATGCTGAGCGCGTCTTGGGGATCTCCACACCGCGTGTTGGGCTCCTATCCAACGGCGAGGAGGATACCAAGGGCAGCGCCGTGGTGCAGGAGGCGCATGGCCTGCTTCGGGAGACTTTTCTCAACTTTGTGGGTAACGTCGAGGGCAAGGACATCACCCGCGGCAAGGCCGATGTCATCGTCTCTGATGGCTTTGCGGGGAACGTGGCCATCAAGACGGCAGAGGGCACTGCGTCCATGATCTTGACCTTGCTCAAGCGTGAGATCAAGGCGCGGCCACTGGCGAGCTTTGGGGCGCTACTGGCCAAGCCTGCCTTCAGAAAGGCGTCCGCCATTCTCGACTATCGCGAATACGGTGGTGGGCCGCTCTTGGGCGTGGACGGCGTCGTCATTATCGCCCACGGACGTTCCGATGCTCTGGCGATGGAGAACGCCGTGCGGGTGGCCATCGAGACGGCTGAGCGCAACGTGGTGGATACGATTCGCGATCAGATCGCCGGTAGCGGGAGCTAGCATAAGCTAGCACACAGGTAGGAGGATCATGGAAGTATTCGTCAACGACTCGTTCCTGGAGCGGCGCAAGAGGCTGGCTTCCTGGTCCACCTATATCGCCGTTGGCGCGCTTGTGCTGGGACTCGTGATGTCCAATCGTCAGATCATCGTCTCGTACGTGCTCCTGCTCGTGGGCATGTTGGGCGCCACCATCGGCTCGCAACTCACGGCTGCCTACGTGCGCGAGCCTCGCCCCGGTACCGTGCTGTCTGAGGCGTTGTCTGGCCTTGACAAGCGATACGCGCTCTACTGCTACTATCTGCCCAGCCACCACGTGGTGGTCTCGCATCACGGCATGACGGTGCTGATGCCGCGTGCCCAGCGGGGCGAGATCAGTTACGAGAACGACAAATGGCGTCACAAGGCAGGGGCTCGCAAGCTTCTGCAGCTCTTTGGCGAACCGGCTCTTGGCCGCCCTGGTGCTGACACGCAGCAAGAGATCGAGTGGGTCGACGAGTGGGCCCAGGATCTGCTCCCAGAGGTGGAGATCCCGGTTACAGGTGTCATCGCTTTTACCGATCCCCAAGCTACCCTTCATGCCGAAGAGTCCCCTGTGCCTGCTGTCAAGGTTGGAGATCTGGCCGAGTTCCTCGGCGACTATCTCAAGGGACAGCCTACCTTGAGCACGGCTCAGCAGAAGGAACTCCGTCGCAAGCTGGATGACGTCGTGCAGGCCGATGCCTAGCTCAGGCAAGAGCGCCTCGCGGTGGCTCGCGGCGCTTGTCGTCCTCAGCTCGTTTGCTCTCCGCATCTTTCGACTTGGCGATGCCAACGTCTGGTGGGACGAGGGCCTTGCTATCTGGGCGGTGCGCAAGGGCCTGCCCGGCGTCACCGCTTGGACCGCCAGCGATGTGCATCCTCCTCTGTACTTCTGGTCGCTTTGGGGCTGGGTACAGCTCTTTGGCCAAGGCGAGTTTGCCGCGCGCCTGCTCTCGGCGCTGTTCGGGGTGCTGACCGTCGTCATCGTCTACCGTCTCGGGCGCCGTCTTCGGGGGGAGCGCGTGGGGATGCTAGCGGCGTTCCTGACGGGTTTCTCGCGCTTCCACATCTGGTGGTCGCAAGAGCTCCGCATGTACGTGCTGGCTGGGCTTCTCGGGGTCCTCTCGCTCTATCATTTCCTCGGCTGGCTGCGTGCAGAAGCGACGCCTCATCCAATCCCTGCCAGAAAGCGTTGGTGGCATCTCGGTGGTACGGCGCTCTATGGTTTGGGTTCGCTCTACACGGTGCTCATCATGGGCGGGCTTCTCCTCGCCGAGAATCTGGTAACGCTGATCTATGCCCTCGTTGGTGGCGTGCGCCGCAGGTTTGCCTCGCTGGGTAGATGGGCCGTCGGGCAGTTCTTGGTCCTGGGCGGCCTGGTAGCGTGGTTGGCGTATAGCTGGGGAGCCATGTCCACCTGGTCGGTGGCAGAGCCAGTCGGTCTGGGTAGGGCCGCGCAGTTGTATGCCACGCTTCTCGCGACGGGTATCTCTGTGGAGATCGACCGCTACATGTGGCTCGCCATCGCGCTCATGGCGCTATTCGCCGTCGGGATGGTGGTCGGTCTCATCCGATGGCGCCAGCAAGGGCAGCCGAGGGAGGAGGCCTGGGATCTGCTCACGCTCGGCCTGGTGGTAGTGGTACCTCCCCTTCTCGTCTACATTGCCACACTGCCCCGAGCCCTGTTCTACACACCAC
>CAYOBT010000236.1:0-4772 GCA_964402205.1 uncultured Anaerolineales bacterium | reverse complement strand
CTACGCCGTACACTGAAAGGAGGATCCGATGCACCACATAGCCTTCGCCCTCGCCACAGACGCTGAGATGCGCATCCAGGGGGCAATCCGGATCCCCGTCATCCAAGCCGAGCACAACGCGCATGTGTTCCCGCAGGTGCTCTGCCCGTCGCTCCCACGCCTCCAGGCTCGTGGGGGCATCGAACACGAAGGGCTGTCCGCCATGTCGGTAGTGCGTGTGGCGCTCGTCCATGGCCGGGATCTGCACTGATTGCTTAGGCACTGTCACTCCTTCAAGTGAACACGGGGCCGCCAGTCTTGGCAGCCCCGAGCGCATGCAGTCGGTTAGGCGTCTTCCTGGATCCACGCCTCAAGCTGACGTCGCGCCTCGTCGTCGTCGAGCTGCTGCGGAGGCGACTTCATAAAGTAGGCAGATGCGGGTATAACCGCCCCGCCCACACCGCGGTCCTTGGCGATCTTGCAGCACCGCACTGCGTCGATCACCACGCCGGCCGAGTTGGGCGAGTCCCAGACCTCGAGCTTGAGTTCAAGCCGCAGCGGCACCTCACCGAACGTGGTCCCATTCATGTGGATGTAGCAGTACTTGCGGTCCGTGAGCCATGGCACATAGTCGCTTGGACCCACGTGGACGTGGTCGGGATCCAACTTGTAGTCTAGCTGGCTAGTCACCGCATCAGTCTTGCTGATCTTCTTGGACTCTAGGCGCTCGCGCTCGAGCATGTTGAAAAAGTCCATGTTCCCGCCAAAGTTGAGCTGGTAGGTGTCGTCGAGCCGCACACCGCGGTTCTGGAACAGCCGTGTGAGCACGCGGTGCGTGATGGTGGCGCCAACCTGGCTCTTGATGTCGTCCCCGATGATGGGTAGACCACGCTCACGGAAGCGTTCCTGCCAGTAGGCCTCGCGCGCGATAAAGACCGGGATGCAGTTCACCATGCCACAACCAGCATCGAGAATCTGCTGGACGTACCATTTGGTCGCCATCTCGGAGCCTACCGGCAAGAAATTCACAACAACGTCCGTCCCCGTGTCCTTGAGGATCTGGATGATATTGTCGGTGGCTCCGGGTGCCTTGGTGATACGCTGACTCAGGTACTTGGCGATGCCGTCGTGGGTCATGCCACGGTGGACAGGCACGCCCATGTGCGGCACCTCGGCGAACTTGATGGTGTTGTTGGGCCCCGCCCAGATGGCTTCGGAAAGGTCTTTGCCCACCTTGGCCGAGTCGATATCAAAGGCCGCGGTGAACTCAATGTCACTGATGTGATAGCTGCCCAGTCGCGGATGCATCAATCCCGGGATGAATTGATCGTCCGGCGCGTCCCGGTAAAAGTGCACGCCTTGTACCAAAGCCGCGGCGCAGTTACCCACACCGATGATGGCAACGCGAACCTTGTCCGACATGCTTCCCCCTGTCTTGTGTTGGATTTGGGTGTTGTGACGATGGCCCATATGACGCGATGCTAGACGCCGTCGGCGGCTCCGTCAAGACCGCCATGCCCGCTGGATCTTGGTGGCCGCACGGGCGACATCGAGCATGTCCTCCTGCTCGGCTAGCAGGACGTTCTGCATAAGCCACAGACCTCTCTCGCAAGCGTCCTCGGTTACGGGGCAAGCGGGCTGGTCAGGCTCGGGAAGGCCCAGCTGTGCTGCCATGTAAAGCGAGCGCTCCACGATAACGCGCATACGGTGCAGCGGCTCTGCATAACCAACGCTGACGGGAATACCTTCCGCTCGCATGGCCTCCGCGAACGTGTCGGGAGACTTGCCGCCAAAGGCCTCAGGAGCATACCACATCTTGAAGATATGGTACGCGTTGCGGCTCACGCGCGGATCGCCGGGGAGCGGATCGAGACCATCTACCTCGGATAGTGCTGCCTTTAGCGTCTCTGCGCGCGCTGAGCGGACGGTGGCTTGCTCCCCAAGACGCGAGAGCTGCACGCGAAGGATAGCGGCTGGCCACTCCGACAGGCGATAGTTGCTCGCCAGCACCACATGCTCGTACCAACCGCCGGCACGCGAACGCCCCACATTGTGGACCGACCAGCACCGCTCAAACCATTCCTCGCTGTTGGTGAGGACAATGCCGCCCTCACCGCCCGTCACATTCTTGCTAGCCTGAAAGCTAAAGGTACCCATATCACCAATGGCACCAACGCTCCGATCTCTCCAGCGGGCACCGTGCGCTTGGGCAGCATCCTCGATGACCAACAGCCCGTGCCGCTCGGCAATTTCGTTGATAGCGTCCATGTCTGCTGGCTCGCCTCCCAAGTGCACCGGCAGGATCGCCTTGGTACGAGGGGTGATGAGCGGCTCGATGGCATCGGGGTCCAAGTTCCACGTCTCCGGAAGGATGTCGGCGAACCGCGGGATAGCGCCGACGAGCAGCGGCGTGTTGGCGGTCGCGATAAAGGTGTAGGGGCTGGTGATGACTTCATCGCCCCAGTCGATGCCCGCCGCGCGCAGGGCCACTTCCAGCGCGATACTGCCGTTGGCCACGGCTATAGCGTAAGCCGCATCGTGAACCTCCGCGAACGCGTGCTCGAATGCCTTGACCTGCGTGCCCGGCGGCGCCCACCATTGGCCCGAGCTCACCACATCGGAAACCGCCTGGATCTCCCGCTCGTCCCACACAGGCCACCGAGCAAAGGGCCTGCGTCGAACTGGGGTACCTCCATCCACGGCCAGAACCTGGGGCATGACGCCAACCTCCTTGTGCGCTACCAGTCACTTGCCTAATCTATCCCCATTCGGCTAGCGCGGTCAACTTGGTTGGCTCGCTAGCCTACGCTAGAATGGATCGGAGGAGGATGCCATGCAGCGTGACGAGCTCTCAACGACACTGCCGCTACGCGATGGACGGATGGTACGCATTCGCCCTCTAGAGGCCGATGATACCAAGATCCTAGGTGACTTTTTCTGCAGTCTCTCCGAAGAGACGCGCAGCACCTACGGGCCTCATCCCTTCAACCGCGAGACTGCGGCCAAGCTATGCGATGCCGTCGGAGACGGCCGCACGGTACGGTTCCTAGCCGTGCTGGCAGATGACGCCCCAAACGCCGAGATTATCGCCTATATGATCCTTTCGCGCGAGATCTGGCCCGATGACCTCGAGCGCTATGGCGATACCGTGCCCTGGGAGACGACGGCTTGCCTCGCCCCGGTGGTGGCAGACGCCCATCAAGGTCAGGGACTGGGCAGCACCATGGGGGAGCACGTGCTGACCTCCGCGCGCAAGCTCGGAATCTCGCACGTGATCCTGATGGGCGGCGTGCTGGACGTGAATCCGCGAGCGCGACACGTCTACGAAAAGCTGGGGTTTCGGCATGTGGGTAGCTTCTGGACAGGATCGGGCAGCAAGCGTCGCCTGAATCACAACATGGTGGTGCAACTCTAGCGACAACGCCCATGGCACGAGCCCGCCGCAGATAGAAGGGTCTCGGTTGGCTGCCCTGGGATTCGAGGGGGGAGGGCAACCAAACGAGACCCGACTGCGATCATTGTACCATAGTTTCGCGCCCATTTGGGCCAAGCGTGATTAGAGTTTTCTAGATATCTTCCAGAGGTCGGACCGTTGTGAGGGGGATGGATTGAGTCATCTGGTTGCATTCGCAAGCCTACCGTTCGGAATGCGTGGAGGCGAATACCCTGTCTCGCTTGGCGACACTCGGGTAATCGTACGCGTCGCCGAGCAGCGCTTCAACCCGTTCCTCTCGGTTACTTCGCGACCCGAGCTGGCGCAGACCCTGCCCCGCGATCGGTTCGACGACCGCTTCACGAGTTACACATGGTACGATCATCCTTTCTTGCTGCAGGTTGTGTTCGGGCGCAATGTCGCAGCTTTAGGTTCGGTGAGCTCGATGGCCACCGTTGTGCAGCCGCTTACCATATCGCTAAGGGACACCGATCAGCGAGAACTGAACAGACGAATGGAAGCGTTCGCTCAGGTAGCCATGGGCGCCTGCAACAAGCTCATTGCAGCCGTTCGGCGCCGAGCGCACCTATACCAGCTACTCGACCTGATCCGAGAGGACGTGGAGATCACTATCCGTGACAACGAGGGCCGTGTGCTGCGGCATGATCCGGTGGAAGGCGTTGTAGCGGAGCGCCAAGCCCGCGAAGCCGAGTCGTTCGACCTGGTGGACCAGGAAGACGAGTGGTATGACGATTTGCGGAACCACCTGACAGGCTCTGGCAGGGGGAGCTTGGCTGAGGATCTTCTTCTGGAAGCAGAGAGGGCCCTCGCCCAGCGTTTCGCTCGCCAATCCGTGGCGACCTGTTACAGTGCGCTGGAGACCGCAGCCGCGGCGCTTCTGACAGTGCGCATGAAGGGACACGGCCGCAGCGACCGCGAGATCGATGCCACGCTGGCTGGCAAGGGACTTGCCTCCAAGCTGGATAGCCTCCTTCGCACTTACACCGGATACAGCCTGCGACGCGACAACCGCGAGCTCTGGCAAGAGTTCTACGATCTCCTCTCGCTCCGCAACGACGTCGTTCACCGTGGCGTCTACCCGACAGACGCCAGGGTTCGGGAGGCGATACGCATCACGCGCAACGCCATGGACTGGCTCGACATGGTGGCCGCGCGCGTCGGAACGTAGGGCGTCTTTCCGTGGGATGAGATTTGACCGGTTCAGGATGCACCGGTATACTGTTGAAGTTGCATGGAAGATACTATCGCGATGCTTCGAGTGTGCATCAGCGATGTGGACAACCAATCGGGGGGCTCAGAGGCGATGGCAGACGATCTTATCCTAGCAGCCAATAGGCGT
>CAYOBT010000235.1:1587-4784 GCA_964402205.1 uncultured Anaerolineales bacterium | reverse complement strand
CGCGTGTCTCGATGCGATTCGCCTGTTCGGCCATCTCCCGCAGGAAGTCGTCGAGGCTCGAGTGCACGATCTGGCAACTGGCACCGGACGAATCGCTTCCAGCCATGCGCTTAGCGATCACCTCATAGGCCTGGGCGTCCCACTCCATGTGGTCGCAGCCGTCGAATAGCAAGAGCGCATCCACGTCAGAGCACTCGGCATTCCAGGCGATGAGCTCATCCAGCTTTTTCGCGAGGGCATCCGGGTCGAGCCTGTCTGGCTGGTTGGGACAACCGCGCACATCGGACGCATAGGTGCAATACCCCACGCGCCCGAAGCGATACGTGGGCAGCACGGTGCCATCGGCGGCTTCCCACAGCAGGTTGCGGCGATCCCACACGTTGAGTCCCCGCCAGATCAGTGCCCCGATGATGCCGAATCCGGCATAGATCTGTGGCAACTGGCTGTTGTGCCCAAAGATGTCACAGGTGAACCCCGCGCAGCTAGGGGCCGCCCCAAGCGATCTGGCGACCTCTCGGCCGAGACGCAGGTTGCGGACGAGGGACTCGCCGGATACGAGAAACTCGTCAGGCATAGCGTACCACGGCCCGATAACCAGTTTGCCCTCGCTGGCGCGCTGCGTGATCTCGGCGCGGCGCTCTGGGCGTATCTCGAGATAGTCCTCCAGCAGCACGGCCTGGCCGTCTGTCTGGAAGGGGCCCAAGAGCGAGCCGTCATTCCAGCCGGCGAGGATGCGGTCTACGAGCTTGACAAGGCGGAAGCGAAATCCCTGGAAGGATTGGTACCATTCGCGATCCCAATGGGTGCTGAGAACATAGTGACAGCGATGCGGTGCTGATGACATCTGTTGCTCTCCCTGAACGTAGGCCCGATTAGCATCTCGGCACACCATAGCCCCGGGGGTGGGGGACGTCAAGGCAAAGGGGTCTTTGCGCCAGATGTGACGATGCGACATACTCTGCCTTGATGGCTTGTGTAGGAGGTGTACTGTGACCCAGCGCTCTACGTCATTCTATACGGAAATCCGTCTAGAGCCTGGCAAAGTGCTCGTATTCTTTGCGTTGCTCGGGTTTGTCTTTTTTGGCATCTCGCAGATGCTGAACCTGCCGACCCGGATCGATGAGGGCGCATCGTGGCTAGCTGTGACTGCCATGGGGTTAGCCTTCATCGGCTGGGGCTATGCAGTCGATCGGCCCCAGGCAGCTCGCTGGCTCGCCACGCTTTCTGCAAGTGTCCTGCTCCTCGTGGCGACCTGGGCTCTTCAAGAAAGCAGCATCCTCTCCCTCGCGGGCCTTTCTGTGTTGCTGGCGAGCAACATGATTGGGCGTTCAGCTTCGTTGCTGATGGCTTGCTTGCAGACAGCGATGTTGGTCGCTCTGATGCCATGGCGACTAGGCGAGCAGACCGCCAGAGCCAGTGCGACCGTGGGCATCGCCGGCGTTTGGTCAACTACGGCGCTGGTGTGGTATGAGCAGGATCGCCTGCGCAAGCTCATGGAGTGGATCAAATGGCACTATGAACGTAGCGAGCGGCATCTGGCGCAGGCAAGGGAGCAACGCGAACAGGCCGCTCGAACGACGTCAAGCTTGGTCAAGGCAAACAGGCAGCTTGCTTTGGCCAACGAGCGGACGGCCGTCCTGCGTCGTGCCGCTGAGGAGGCACATCAAGCGAAGGCGATCTTTGTGGCCAACGTGAGCCACGAGTTCCGGACGCCGCTGAACATGATCATCGGGTTGGTTCAGCTCATGGTAGAGTCACCGGAGATCTATGCCTCCATCATCTCGCCCAAGATGCGCCGTGATCTTGAGACGGTGTACCGCAACTGTCTCCACCTTGCGGGGATGGTAGATGATGTCCTAGATCTCACGCGTACGGAGGCGGGTCGTGTCACCCTTCGTCGCGAGCGTGTCGACATGGCGGATCTCATCCGAGAGGCGGCGGACATCGTTCGTCCCCTACTCGAGGAAAAGTCTCTGAGCCTCGGCCTCGTCGTGCCGCGAGATATGCCCAAAGCCTACTGTGACCGAACCCGCATCCAGCAGGTCATCCTGAATCTGCTGAGCAACGCCGCTCGCTTCACGGACGAGGGAGGCATAGAGGTCTCCACCCACTATGATGCCGGTACGGTCGTGGTAAACGTATCGGACACTGGACCTGGGATTGCGGAAACGGAGCGCGAGAGAGTCTTCGAGCCGTTCTGGCAAAGCAGCACATCGGTGAGTCCGCGTCTCGGAGGGACTGGGCTAGGCCTTAGCATCAGCCGCGAGTTCGTGCAGCTGCACGGCGGTCGTATGTGGGTGGAGAGCAGGCTCGGCGAGGGCACAACCTTCCGTTTCTCGCTCCCGACCTCTCGACCAGCCGCCTCTCGGGCAAGGCCCGGACACAGCATTCGCGATGATTGGGTCTGGCGGGAAGATGAGTTCCGAGCCGCTGCCGATGTCGCATCCGACGATCTACTGCGTCCCCGTGTGGTCGTGCTGGATCTAACTGAAGGGCTAGGTGACGAGTATGCGCGCTGTGACGAACGCATAGAGCGGGTTGCCGTGCGTAGCTGGGACGGTGTGGTGGCTGCGTTGACTGATCTGCCCGCACATCTGCTGGTGATGCATGCGCCATCCCGTGAGGATCTCTCGCGAGGCCTAGTCCGAGCCAGCGATCTTTTGGGAGACCTGCCCATCGTGGGGTATGTCACCAAGCCCGCGCCCCGACGCGGTATCGAGAAGCATACGCGAGGCTATCTGGTCAAGCCCGTGATGCGTGAGGAGCTTCTTGGCGCAATCCGTAGCGCGAGCCTCGTGCCCCGAAAGATACTGCTCGTGGATGATGATGCCGATGTGTTGGATCTTGTTTCCCGTCAGATCGAAAGCGAATACCCGGGCTTATGCATCGATCCCGCGGTGGGTGGACAGGAGGCGCTCTCGTATCTCGAGCACGGACACTATGATTTGGTGCTGCTCGATATCGTGATGCCGGGGTTGGACGGCTGGCAGGTGCTCGAGCGCGCTGTAGGCGAGGGATGGCTTGAGAACACGGTGGTCTACGTCCTCTCGGCGCAGGATCCAGTAGAGCAGGAGGCGGCGAGTGACCTGGCCGTGCTGGCGAACATGCCCGAGCCTTTGGCTCTTGGCCGCGCCGTCGATCTTGCGCTAGAGTTTCTGAGCGCCTGGGACCGACGTGACAGGCGATGATGGCGCATT
>CAYOBT010000235.1:0-1577 GCA_964402205.1 uncultured Anaerolineales bacterium | reverse complement strand
GCATTTCCTAGGCGGAAGCGTGCTCCAGCGCACGGTCAAGGGCCTCGCGCAGGGCGTGAGGATCAACTGGCTTGGCGAGATAACCGCTGGCCCCAAGGGATAGGGCGAGATCCCGCTCGCGGACGACAGAGCAGACAATGACCGGAACGCTGCGCGTGACGGGGCTATCACGCAGCTGCATGAGCAACTCCCAACCATCGGTACCTGGGAGCATGACGTCCAACAGGATGACCGCGGGCCGAAGGCGTTCGACTAGCGCAAGCAAGCCGCTGCCATCGCGAGTTTGTGCGATGGCATACTCCGAGCCTTCCAAGGCTCTTCGGTAGAACTCGGCGATATCGGGGTTATCGTCCACCACCAAGACGCTCGCCTTGTTGGCGGTGGGCGCCGTCAAGTGCAGGAACAAGTGCCCCCCTTCTGTCTCGATCTCGGCACGCATGGCATCATCCAGCAGGATCCCCTGCAGGAGCCTCTGAGGATCGTCGTTGGTGTCGCCGTCACGGACGACCAGAGTGATCTCTACGCCGCCGTCCTTGGCTCCCGCAAAGACGGTGATCTCGCTGCAAGCTGCACAAGCCCGGATCCGGCCGATCGCCGTGATGAGCGATTGCCGCAGCACCATGGGGTGCACTGCAGCCATCAGACCGGGCTGCAGATGGCCAATGCGTAGGGTTGGACCTGTTCGACGCGACGCTGCGAGCTGGAGCGAGAGAACCCCGCGCACGACCTCTTCTATGTCGCAGCGGGCCGATGTGGTCCGCGATTCCAAGAGGGCGATCTCTCGCTGTGTTTGCGTCTCCCAGCTGTCGTTTCCCCCTGGTTCTTGGGGATGCTCGCTGACGACGGCGAGAGCGAGAGCGTGGATCGCCTCACGTTGCATCCGCTGCACCGTGCTGCGGCTCAGGTGCATACGCGCTGCGGTCTCTTCCTGCGTCAAGCTAAGGACGTAGCGGCTCTCTAGGAGTTCGTAGACTCGTCTGCCGTGAGAGGAGGGATGGGTCTCGGGGCCTGGGTCTAGCCTCTCGATCGACTCTAGCAAGGCGCTTTGCACCGTGAGAGCGTCTGTTCCATCCGCATACCCAAAAAGCCTGCAGATCTCCTGGCTAGGAGCCCAATTCGGATCGTGCAGATTCGCGAGGGTATCGTGGACTTGGTCCAGAAGGCTGTCCGATAGTGTGATGGGCATGACGCAAACCTGACGCAGGATTGATGCTGACAAGAGGCTTTTGATATGCGAGACTGGGCTGTGGGTAGTTCTGCGCCTCGGAACTGCAACGCCCGGCATTCTATCACGATACGGGGGTCACGTCTAGTGGCCTGCGATAGGCGAGCGACTGCAGAGCCAGGCTTTCATCTCTATGCTACCACTAATGTCGCCAGCTCCAGACAGGAAGGAGGATGCCTAGCGCACCAGTAGAGTGGGGTGTTTGGCTTACCAAGAAGGTTTCGCAGGAGAGAGGGATCAGGAGGAGACATGTCGGACAAGTGGACGCGTCGTCAGTTCTTGGGTGTTGCAGCGGCGACAGGAGCTGCTGTAGTGCTCGGTGCCTGCAAGCCCGAAGCTACGCCGACGGCTG
>CAYOBT010000234.1:0-4806 GCA_964402205.1 uncultured Anaerolineales bacterium | reverse complement strand
AAGCGCACCTTGTCGCGGTTTGTGCTCAGGCTGTCGGTATAGGTAAATGCCATGACCCTAGTCCTGCATGATGCCCAGCACCCACGTAAAGTCAGCGGTGCCAGAGAACGTGTCCGCGTCGCGTATCACTGCCTGGCCGTATAGCGTGGTGCCCGTGTCTGCGTTGAGCGTTAGCCCGTTCGCATCAACCGTCGCCACAGCGTTGTTGGCGTACTCGGCATAGTCCGACGCGTAGACATGGACCTTGCCCAGGGAGTAGCTAGCCAGCTCGTCGTCGTCGGGGTCAAACGCGCTATCGTCTACTGTCGCCGTGAATGTGCCAGAGAACAGGTTCAACTCGACCTCTGGCATGTTGGGGGAGTCAGTCTTTTCGATTGCCGTCACGCTTATCAGATAGCCGCTGCCACCGCTCGTGCGGAAGGCGTCGGCAAACTCTAACCGCCCGCCAAAGGCATCGCCGGCGGTGTACGTGCCGCCGCTCGTGATGGCCGGGGTGTAGCGCACAACGGCCGTCTCGCCACCCGTTTGCCCCAGGTGCGTTTCGCCTGCCGCAATGCTCGCTACATCCACATCGCCGATGTTAGTGGTCCCGGCTGCGATGCTAGCAACATCAACGTCGCCGATGTCTACACCATCATTGCTAGCGATGCTCGCTACATCTACGTCACCGATGTTATTGTTGCCAGCCGCAATGCTGGCAACGTCTACGTCTCCAATATTGGTGGTGCCCGCCGCGATGCTACCGATGTCTACGTTGCCACTCACCGACACGCTCTGGTCGTTGATGGGCGACATGGGCACGTCTGCGCCCAACGTCGTCACCGTCACCGTGCCAGAGTCGTAGCCACTCACGCGCGCGCGCAAGAACTTGGCCCCGAACGTCGGGACCGCGTAAATGCCGTCCGTACTAACGCTAGTAGAGCCTATCGAGCCGTCGTTGAGATTGACGGCTTGTACGCCTACCCAGTTATCGCCGTCTACCGTCTCCTCGAAGTTGACGGTCCCGGCAAACGATGATCCCTTGACTTGGCAGTAGGCCGCAGCCACACCCTGACAGTTCATGGTGGTGCCGTTAGCATTGGCGGCGACCGAGTTCTGCATTGTCACTTTCTGCGTTCTCATCTTGCCTCCAGAGCGCGGGCCGGTCTGTCCCCAGCCCGCGCTTTACCGTCTATCGCTATGCCGCAAATTCGATGGTGCCGCTAAGGTCGAGTAGACCGTTCGGCAGCACCGTTGCCAGCCACCAAGTGCCGGCGCCGTCGTTACTGATGCTCAGTTCTGCGCTACCAGCATCGTCCGTCACTAGCAGCCACGCGCCGTCTGCCACATACTCGACTACGGCCCCGACCGTGCCCGCTGTAACGGTGCCGGGCGTTGCCGATGTCGGCGTGTCGCCATCTGCGTCGTCGGCTAGGTACTGCGCCAGCCCGCAAAGCGAGCTCAATGCAGCACCCGCCGCATCGTTGACCTGGATGCCTACCGTGATAGCGTCTTCCGATTCCGTGCCAACGCTGTAGTCCACAGCGGCGGGCACCCCGTCCAGCGTATTGATTTCCGCTGGCGTGGAGGTCACCTCGACCTCGGACCCGCTTGCGCCGACACTAAGCTTGGCGGTGTTGATTTCGTCCAGCGCTTTGTTGGCGTCTAGCACGACTGCCTTGCTAGCCGTGGCCGTGCCAGCGCCGCTACCATCCAATAAATTCAGTTCTGCAGTGGTGGCCGTTAGGCCCTCAAGGATGTTGAGTTCGTCAACATCTGCGCCGATGCCGTCTAGCGCGTTCAACTCTGCCGCCGTCGCCGTGACCTCGGTGCCGTCGATTTTGAAGTTTTCGGCGTCAACGCCATTGAAATGTGTGTAACCCATTGTCTCTCATTCCTCCTGGACCAGTGGCGGAGGCCAGGGGTGCACCCCCGCCACCAGCATTCTCAGTAACCTAAGCGCCAGCCCAGGGTTATCACTAGACCTCGTGACCGTATACCCAGCGCCAGTCGCTCCAGCCGTAGCTGTAGCGCATGTACCCGCGCCACCGCGCTTCCAGTCGGAAGTCGCTAGTCGGGTCCATGGCAAACTCCAGCGGGATGCGGTTGAACCACAACAGGTGTAGCTTGGCGAGCTGCGAGTCGATGAGGAACCAGTTGTTAGCGTCTGTGAGATAGTCCCACACGACGTACCGGATTCCACTGCGCTGTACCAAGTTGTCTGTGTAGTCTGCCACGTCGGGCTGCTGGAAGTTGCTGCCACGCATCGTCATCACGATGTCGTTGGCCGTGTCCTCAAGCTCCGGCGGGACCAGGATGAGGTCGGGATTGATGGGCACCAGCTCGCCACGATCGTCCTTGAACGCTCGCATTGCCTCGCGCGTATCTACCACGCTGGCATACGAGAGCGCCGAGCTACCATCATTGTCCTGCGTGGTGTCGGTGTTCTCTGGCGATGCCGGGTGCGAGTCGTCACAAAGCGGCTCACTGTCGCCGCCCGTGTAGCTATCACTAAACGCGTTGTTGAAGACGCTTGCCGCGTGCTTCTCTCGCGTTCGCATAGCTGAGAGCGCCAAGGCGCGGGGCCGCATGTTGATGACGTTGTAAAGGTCATCGTCAAACAGCGCTCGCTCGATCTTGAAGCCCTTGGCGTACTCTTTGTGCGTGAACGTGGTGCGGTAAAGCTGGTCCAGGTCGTCGTATTCGATTGCGCCCTTGAACTGCTCCCAGTCCGCCATCCCGCCCATGCCTAGCGTGTACTCTTTGGCCTTGTCACTGCCACGGACGTTGAACAGCGTCGGAATCAGGGATTCCTTCGCCAACGCCTCCGTCTGGACCTCAAAGATTTCTCTGAGGCCAGGGTCCAGCAAATAGGCCCATTGTTCTGAAATAGCCATCGTTTATCTCCTCGTGCTATCCGTTATGCCTACGTATTGCCAAACGTGGTGTCGGCAAACGAGACATAGGCCAGCACGTTGCCATCGTCGTCCGTGTCCGTATCCACCAAGGCCATACTGCCGTTGTTGAGGTCATCGGCGTCCAGCGTGTTCTCGTCCTCGATGTCGATGGTCTTGGTGTAGCCCACTACGGCATTCGTGCTGGATGCGTCCATGGAGCATCGCCACACCTGGTTGGGCGTCACGATGGCAACCTTCAGCTCGTCACCATCCGTAACCGCATCAGTCGTGGTCTCCTGGCAGATTGCCGAAACCTCACCAACGCTGGCCGTGCCCTGCGTCATGTAGCCATCGCTATCAATCTGTAGCAGGTCGCCGGCCTTGTAGCCGGAGGCGTCCGCGTTCATACCCCAATCACGAATGAGCGGGGTCGCGTTGGAGCCGTCCAGCATGTATGCAAACTCAAACCCTCTCGTAGCCATCCTTCACCTCTTGTTCAGGCTCGCCCGGCTTCTGCCTTGCGAGCTGCATATCGTTCTGGCGAAACACCGAGCTTCGTTGCTAGCTCTATCTCGGCCTCGCTTAGCGTGACCTTCTTGCCCGTTGGCGCGCCGCTACCCGCCCCGGCGTTGAGCCGAGGGGCTTGCGCCTGTCGCTCCACTGGCAATCGGCCACTATCCACAAGCTCCGACACGGCGTCTTCCACGCCTACCGGATTGCCGTCCGTATCCAGAAAATCGCTCGCGCTGCCTACCAGCTTGATAGCGTCCTCTGGATGCGCAGCCCCAGCGCGTGCTGCGGCCATCTCGAAAGCCGACCGCAACGCCGTCTGGCGCATCTGCTGTTGTGCTTGCTGCGCCTCTTGCTCTAGTGCCTGGATGCGCTCCTGGGCCTTCTGAAGCTCGCTCTTGCGCGCCTCATCTGCCTCGCGCTGCGACTGGATGATGGCTGTGGCGTCGTCGATGCTGTCCACACCGAGCTTCGCCAACATATCCTCTGCCGCCTTGCGCTGCTCTCGCTCCAATCGCCGTGATAGCGTTTGGGGCGTGAACGTCAACGCATCCTCTTGCCCAGCCTCCGCCTCTTGACCGCCGGCGTCTGCGTTCTGGGCCTCGTCCTGCTTGTCCTGGTCTTTCGCCATGACTATTCCTCTCTCCCGCGCTTGACCGTGCGCGTGACGTAACGCCACAATTGACAAAGCCGCGCTATCGCGGGGCTGTTAGCTCCCACAATGCGCGGCGTTCCTAACGGACTGCCGATATTCGATTATCTAGCCTATGCGCGCCTCCTTGTGCGCCCTGCGTACCTCTGCCGTCCTGGGTCTTATCGCTAGCCTGCGCTCGATGGCGTCTACCGCCAGAAGAAGCGCCTGCCGAATCAGCGCCAGAAACTCGCGGTCAGTTATCGCCGCCGTGGTTGCCCCCCGTACAGACTCATTTGCTTCTCGTTGCGCACCACAATCGCGCTCTTGCCCGCGTCACAGAACGGGCATCCCTTGGCATCATCATCGTTGGGGCTCTGTACCTGCCACTGGAAGCCGCACACGCGGCACCGGGCCACGCGGTTAGTGACGCTTGGCTCGTTGTCGTCATCGGTGTGCATGTCAGTCGGGTACGTCGCCACTACTCCTGCTCCCCACGCTTGCTGCGCGCATTGGACGGGTGTATCTCTACCCGCTCGCGCTCGCGCCACTCGCGTAGCTCCTCACGTAAACGCGAGACCTTGGCCGAATCGCCCTTGCGCCTCCGAATGTCGGGTTGTGCGCCAAGCTCGGCTAGCTGCTGCTCCAGTCGCGCCTGCTGCTCTTGCGCCTCCCGCCGCGCCGCTAGTTCCTTGCCCGCCGCCTCTCGCATCTGTCCCGTTAGGTCGTCCTCCATGTCGTCGCGGTGTACCAACGCGATGCTGGTGCGGCAGTACCAGTGAAACGGCG
>CAYOBT010000233.1:0-4850 GCA_964402205.1 uncultured Anaerolineales bacterium | reverse complement strand
TGACGATTCCAGAGGAGCTAGCGGATGCTGGCCGCATCGATGGGGCCAGCGAGCTGCAGATCATGTTGCGCATCATTCTGCCGCTGGCGCGTCCAGCGTTGGTGGTCGTTGGCCTATTCCAGTTCATGAGCGCTTGGAACGACTATCTGGGACCCCTGGTGTACATCAACCGCGACGCCATGTACCCCCTGGCGCTGGCCATCAACCAGCTTCGGAGCACGCTTGCGGGCGTTGGTATCTCCCCGCTGGCCTATCCCTACCTGATGGCGGTCAGTACCGTCGCCACGATGCCCATCGTCGTGGGGTTCTTTTTCGCGCAGCGCACTTTCATCGAGGGGATCTCGCTGACAGGGCTCAAGGGGTAGTGCCTGGGGAACGCTGGCGATTCCGCTGCCGGCAGCAGCTGTGCTGCCTGCACGCGCTGACTCTGTCAACCCTTCACCACGCCGCGCTAGTCAGGGATGGTCGCGGCGTGGTATGATCGTTGTCGTGTGTAGCCTACCGTTGAGGCACGCTTGAAGGGGCTCGGGATCTCCCTCAAGTTGCCGATGCAAAGGAGCAACCCCATGCCAGATACTACCGAACACCTGCATCCCCACGACTGGGAGAATCCCCGCGTCATCGGCATCCACAAGCTCCCCGCCCACACCATGCGCATTCCCTACGACAACGCGGCCAGCGCCATGGCCCGCGATCCGAAGGGCTCTCGATGGTATCAGCCCCTGAACGGGAGCTGGGCGTTCCGCTTGGCCCCGAATCCTGGCGCCGTGGACGCTGGCTTTGCGGATGTCGACTATGATGCCGAGGACTGGGATCAGATCGACGTGCCCTCGAACTGGATGATGCAGGGCTATGACAAGCCCATCTATACGAATGTCCAGATGCCCATCCCGAATACGCCCCCAAACGTCCCCCAGGATGACAACCCCACGGGCCTCTACCGCACGAGCTTTGACGTGCCGGCGCATTGGGCGGGCCGGCGCATCATCCTCTGCTTTGAGGGCGTCGAGTCGGCCTTCTATTTGTGGGTCAACGGGCAGATGGTGGGGTATAGCCAGGGGTCGCGGCTGCCCGCCGAGTTTGACGTGACCGATCTCGTGTCCGAAGGTGAGAACCTTCTGGCTGCCGAGGTGATCCGCTGGAGCGATGGCAGCTTCTTGGAGGACCAAGACCACTGGCGCATGGCGGGCATCTATCGCGATGTCTATCTCTACGCGCTGCCGCCCGTGCACTTGGCCGACGTCTTTGTGCGACCCGAGCTGGACGCCACGCTAGAGTCTGGCACGCTAGACGTCACGGCCACCCTGGGAGGCGCAGTCGAGCAGGCAACGGGCTATGGGGTACGCGTGGAGCTCTACAGCGCGTCCGGGCAGCCGGTCCCCGACTGCGAGTGCCAGGGCACCTTCTCGTGGTCCTCGACCCGGATGCCTCGCGTCGAGTTGACGTGCCCCGTTGCGGAGCCCAAGCTCTGGTCCCACGAGACGCCGTACCTCTACACCGCCGTGGTGACGCTGCTGGATCCCGATGGTGAGCCGCTGCAGTGCGGCGCGTGGCGCGTAGGCTTCCGCCGTGTTGAGCTCTGCAATCGTCAGATGCTGGTCAATGGCAAGCCTGTGCTCATCAAGGGCGTCAACCGCCACGAGCACGATGACCGACGCGGCAAGACGCTGACCATAGAGGGCATGCTGCAGGATATCCTCCTTATGAAGCGGCACAACATCAACGCCGTGCGGACCTGCCACTATCCCGATGATCAGCGTTGGTACGATCTCTGCGACGAGTATGGCCTGTATGTTTGGGACGAGGCCAACGTCGAATCGCACTCGACGTACAATCGGCTATGCCACGATCCCGAATGGACCTATGCCTTTGTGGATCGTGCTGTGCGGATGGTCGAGCGTGACAAGAACCATCCCAGCGTTGTCGTATGGTCGCTGGGCAATGAGAGCGGGTACGGTGCCAACCACGACGCCATGGCGGGGTGGATCCGTAGCTATGATCCGTCTCGGTTGGTGCACTATGAGGGGACCATGCACGTGGATTGGACGGCAGGTGCCCACGCGAGCGACTTTGTCTGCCCCATGTACCCGCCTGTGCAGCGCATCATCGATTTCTGCAGAGATGTGGACCACGATCGGCCGGTCATCATGTGCGAGTTTGCGCATGCCATGGGCAATAGCTGCGGCAACCTGCGTGAATACTGGGAGGCGATCGAGACGTACCATGGCTTGCAGGGAGGGTTCATCTGGGACTGGGTAGATCAAGGCCTGGTCAAGACCGACGATGAGGGGCGCGAGTACTGGGCCTATGGGGGCGATTTCGGCGATACGATCAACGATCACAACTTTTGCTTGAATGGGCTCATCTTCCCCGACCGCACGCCACAGCCGGCCATGGTCGAGTACAAGAAGCTCATCCAGCCAGTGCGCGTGGAGGCGGTGGAACTAGCCGCTGGGCGCGTGCGCATCCTGAACAAGCACGACTTTGTGACGCTGGAGCACCTGCGGGGTGAGTGGATCCTTGAGGTGGACGGCGTGGCGCAGCAGCAGGGCCCGCTGCCGATCCTGACGACACCCGCGGGCGATGCGGAGGAGCTGACGCTGCCCTATGCGTTGCCTGTGACCGCGCCTGGCCAGGAGGCCTTTCTGACCGTGCGGTTCTGGCTGGCTTCCGATACGAGCTGGGCGGACGCAGGCCATCGGGTGGCCTGGGAGCAGTTTGCGCTGCCTGAGGTCGTGTCGGCGCCAAATCTACTGGAATGGGACGCCATGGCCGCGCTTGAGATCACGGAGCAGGACGGCGCTCTCGAGATTGCGGCAGAGGATTGCAGCCTGAGCTTCAGTGTGGCGACAGGCCTGCTCGATGCCTGGGATCGGAAGGGCGTGTTCTTGTTGGCCGACGGGCTTCGGCTTAGCGTCTGGCGCGCTCCGACGGACAACGATGGCTTCAAGTTCATGCCCGAGATACCTGGCAAGCCGCTGGCACGTTGGTTAGATGCGGGGCTCGACCAGGTCGAGTGGGCGCTGGAGAGCTTTGCCTGGGAGCGCCTGGTGCCTCAGGTGGTCCAGGTGCGAACCGTTCACCGCGTACAGGCCGAGGAGGCCAAGGCCGGCTTCCAGCACGAGATCACCTACACCGTGTATGGATCGGGCCACGTCCGCACAGAGCACACCGTGGTCTGCGATCCGGATCTGCCGCCGCTGCCTCGTGTGGGCGTCGAGCTGAGCATGCCGGCTGGGTTTGAGCAGTTCGCCTGGCTTGGCCGTGGCCCCGAGGAGAGCTACATCGATCGCAACGCTGGCGTCGCGGTGGGTCTCTACGAGGGCAGCGTCTGGGAACAACACGTGCCCTATATCGTGCCGCAGGAGAATGGCAACAAGACCGAGGTCCGGTGGGCCGCGGTGACCAACGACGATGGCGTGGGGCTGCTGGCCAGCTTCAGCCCGTTGATGGAGACCAGTGTGGGCCACTATACGGCCGACGATCTGTATGCCGCGTCGCATACCAACGAGCTGACGCCTAGGCAGGAGACAGTCTGGCACATGGATGCACGGCAGCAGGGCCTGGGCGGCGGGAGCTGCGGGCCGACGACCCTCGACAAGTACCTGGTACCCCCGAGCACCTATCGGTTCGAGGTGCTCTTGCGTCCAGTGGAGGCTGATCTGGCCAAGCTCCGCATGCTGGGCAGGGAGCGTCCAGTCTAGTAACGCGTCTGTTCGGAACCCAGGGCCCTCGGTGTCTTCAGGTGAGCACCGAGGGCTTTTTGTGTGGGGCCGGCGTAGGCGCTAATCCGCGAGGCGGTATCGGTAGAGTTGCATGGCTGCGACCTGACGCGTGCTCACCTCAAACAGAGGTTCGCACAGGGCCGAGAGCGACTGGTTGGCATAGAGGGGACGCTCGCTGGCGGTCTGGACCAGGTAGGCTCGCATGCTCTCGGCCATGCCAGAGCGCTGGGAGTAGGGCATCGGCTCGGCAAAGCGCAGATCGGTGCGCTCCTGCTCGAGGTTGGCCACGTAGACAAAGGGATACAGGTTGTACCAGTCGAGGAGCACGAACGCATCGGGCTCTAGCTCGGAGACCGTCGCGCTGATGCTGGCATGCCAGTGCTCGGTTTCCTGTGCCGTGGGCACGCCGGCCAGCTCGTGGTGAGCTTCCGCGTCGGCTAGCAGCTGCCATGGCGCGGGGGTCCCCCGCGTAAGCAAAAGGCCCGCCAGCAGCAACCCACTCGTTAGCAGCGCCACGAGCGGTTCGCGTTCTGGCAGCCATCGCTGCAACGCGCGGATCATCACCGCGATGCCTACTGCGAGAGCGACGCCCGCATAGAGCTGCGCGTTGACGAAGAACACGTGGATGTCGCCGATGCTATAGTTGAACGTGTAGAGCATCTGGACGGCATAGCCTAGGGCCACAAGCAGTGCGACGCGCCAGCTTCTGCTGAGGAGGGCGATGGCGCCGATGGCCGTCAGGGCCAGGCCCAGCACGCCCAGATCGCGCAACAGGGCTCCGCCGTACGCCACTGCGTTGCGAGGCATGATGCGCGCCGGATTGGCGAACATGGCCGACTGCCACTGGCGTCCGCTGAGCAGGAACCAGAATCGGCCGATAGGCTTTTCAAGCACCCCCTCTGCCACGCCCCAGGCGCTGTGCGCTGGCGCATAGGCGACCTCGATCATGCTATGGGGGCTATCCACGGCGTCCACCAGGCAAAAAGCTCCAAAGAGGAGCAGGAGACCGATGAGGCCTCCCGCCAACGCGGTGGGCAGATCGCGCCGCCAATCGGGCTGGCAAGCCAGGACAAAGGCAGCGGCAGCGGGAGCCAGCAGGAGCACGGTCCCATGGGCGCCAAGAGC
>CAYOBT010000232.1:0-4851 GCA_964402205.1 uncultured Anaerolineales bacterium | reverse complement strand
AATACGCTCCCCATCCTGCCCCCAGGCCTTCAGCCCCTCGGACCACATCTGCGCCACCTGATCGGCGTACGCACCCACCGACACGCCCTTGCGGCGGGCATCGTCCAGGTTCACCCAGGGCTGAAAATCGGACGGGCGTAGCTCGGGAAAGGTGAGAAGGAGATTGGTCATATCTCCCTTGGGATCGATGATGATGGACGGGATACGATCGAGCGCGGCTTCTTCCAGGAGGGTAACGCCCAGCCCCGTCTTGCCGCTACCAGTCATGCCCACGCACACAGCGTGTGTGGTCAAGTCGCGGGCATCGTACATGACGGACTCGTCTGCCAACTCCTCACCAACAGCAGAATCGAAGGCCCTTCCCAAGTAGAACGCGCCCAGTCTCTCCTCAACGGCCATCAGCCTGTCATCCCTCCAGCTAGAGAGCGCCGGCGATTCGCTATCGGCGCAAGGTGGATACGACCCGCACAGGGTCCGTCAGCAGATCCAGCGCGTCTCGTATGCTCGACACGACGATATCTGACTTGGTCATGGTGCTCACGGCAAGCCCCTCGCTGCCTAGCACCGCGATGCCAAGCCTGGCAACCTCTAGCATCAGCGCATCGTTGGCGCCATTGCCGATAGCCGCCACGTGATCGGCCCCTAGATGCTTGACGAGACCCGCCTTGGCCTCAGCCTCACCGCCCGCCGGCACACGCTCGAGGGCCACGCCTAGCGTCTCCGCCAGCCTGCCGGCGGTGCCCCGCGTATCAGCGGTTACCAATAGCACCTCGAGCTCGTCTTGCAAGGAGGCTACACGAGAGACCACTCCGGAAATCAACATGCCGGCCGTGGTCAGCGTCCCGTTGATATCGAGCAAGAGGTGCGAAAGGGCTAGGTCACCAAAGCCAGGGATCGAGACCTGCAACACTGCCATCCCTCCCCACAGTTCAAGTTGACACGAAACCTGCGGCGTGATATACTTATGTTCGTACCCAAGGGGGGTACCCTATGGGTCCAGTTACCTTATAGCATAGAGGAGCGAAGATGAGCGACAAGATCAAACACGTGACGGACGCGAGTTTCCAACAAGACGTCCTGGAATCGGCTACGCCGGTTCTGGTCGATTTCTGGGCTCCCTGGTGTGGTCCTTGCCGGATGATCACGCCCATCGTGGAGCAGCTATCGGAAGAGTATGATGGCCGTGTGACCTTTGTCAAGATGAACACAGACGAGAACATGGATACGGCCACCAATCTCGGCATCCGTGGTATCCCCACGCTGATTCTGTTCGCCGATGGTGAAGAGGCGACGCGCATCGTGGGCGTCACACCCAAGCCAACGCTCAAGCGCAAGATCGACGCGGTGCTCGCGCCCGAAAAGGCGTGAGGCAACTCCTTGCGGATAACTGGCTCAGCCTGCTCGTGCTGGGCGCTCTGGGGCTTGCGTTCTTGCTGTTCCGCACAAGCCCCTCTGATCTGGCGTCGCTGGACGAGCTCCAGAGCCTGATCGGAGCGGGACGTCCAGTAATCATCGAGATCTATTCCAACACTTGAACGGCTTGCCTCATTGCCAAGCCCGTCGTCGACGGGATCGAGGAAGCCTTGGGCGAGCGAGGGATGGTGGCCCGGATAGCGCTAACCAGCGAGATCGGACGGTCCTTGGCTGGTCAGCTTGGCATCCGAGGTATCCCCACCCTGGTCGTCTATGACGCAGGAGGCAACGAGATCCTCCGTCAGGTTGGAGCGATCCGCAAGCGAGCCGTGCTAGATGCACTAGGTCTTCAGACGGAACCGTGACGAGAAGAGAGTAGCAACCTGCCATGCCAATCTACGAATACGAGTGCAGCGACTGCGGCGCCCGCTTTGACAAGTTCGTGCGCAGTCTCTCGCGGCAGACGGATGTCACCTGCCCCGAATGCAAGAGCGATAACTGCCGCAAAATAGTCTCCTCCTTTTCCTCAGGGGGAAGCAGCTCCGGTGGCGCTAGCTGCTCGCCCTCGGGCGGTTGAAGCCTCACACGCCGGGGCTAGTTAGCCCCCACACAAACGAACGGTAGGAAGCAACCGTGACACGACTAGAGGATCGTGCGCGAGATGACTTGATCCTCCGCCTGCGCCGGATTGAGGGACAAGCCAAAGGCATTCAGCGCATGGTTGAGGACGGTCGCAGTTGCGCCGAGATACTGGATCAGCTCGCCTCTGTGCGAGCCGCTACGCGTAGCGCCAGCATCGCTCTGCTCCGCCACTATGCCAGCACCTGCGCGGCCACACCAGAAGGCAAGGCCGATCTGAGCGGCATTCTGGACATGGTTTTCCGAGCCACGGAGTGACAACCGGGCTTCCCTCCGCTTCCATCCCACGATCCAGACCAGGGTTGACAGGCCTCCCACCCACTGCTACCATTTTCAGCGTCAGCAAGAGGGGGCAGGGGCCATGAAGTGGCAAACGATCGAAGCCGCGCGAACGCTCCTGCAGACCGAAACGGGAGCGGTCGTGCGCGATTGGGGAGGTCGCATACCGATCGCCCTCGTCTTCCCGAATAGCTACACCGTTGGCATGTCCAACCTGGCCATGCATGGCCTCTACCACTGGTTCAGTGACCTGCCTGACGTAGCCTGCGAGCGCGCATTCGCCACCCTCGATCGGCGAGAAGATCGTCGAGAGCCCATTGTGACCCTCGAGTCTCAGCGGCCCCTCCGCGAGACCAGCGTCGTGGCGTTCAGCATCTCTTACGAGCTCGACTATCCGAACGTGCTGACGGCTCTGAGGCGCTCTGATATCCCCGTGTTCGCGCATGAGCGCCGCCGCTTCGATCCCCTCGTCCTCATGGGAGGACCCGCAGTCTCGGCCAATCCTGCGGTGATGGGCCCCATCGCCGACGCCATTATGATCGGCGAGGCAGAAGAAGCCCTGCCCGGCCTGGTCGAGGCGGGCAGGTTCGTGCTTGCCCAACGTCGCGATCTGGCCCTCGATTGGCTCGCCCGGCTCCCCGGTGTCTGGGTGCCTCGGGCTGAGCAGGCCGACCGCATCAAGCGCCAACGCGTACGAGACCTGAGTCGTCGTCCCTTTGCCTCTTCCGTGGTCTGCCCAAAGGCCGAGTTTGGCAACATGCGTATGATCGAGATCGCCAGAGGGTGCGTCCATGCTTGCCGCTTTTGCCTGGCAACCCGTTGGTATCGGCCGTATCGCGAGCTGGATCCCCAGCACGTGCTGGAGCTAGCACGTGAAGCATGTGGTCGTTGGCCAAAGGTAGCACTAGTCTCGGCGGCCGTCTCGGACTATCGAAAGATCGACACGCTCGTGGAAGGCCTTCGCTCCGAGGGCATCGCATTCTCGGTCTCGTCGCTCCGCGCGGCACCTCTCTCAGAGACGCTGTTGGAGGGGCTCGCCGCCAGCGGTGCCCGCACGCTCACCATCGCGCCAGAGGCGGGCTCGCAACGCTTGCGAGATGCCATACGCAAGGGCATCTCGCACGAGGACATCCTGCGCGCGACAGCCGCGGCAGCAAGATTGGGGTTTGGCTCCCTCAAGTTGTACTATATGGTTGGTTTGCCCGGTGAGACTGATGAGGACGTTGCGGCTCTGATCGCCTTGACCCGCGAGGTCTCGGAACGCTTTGGAGGCAAGGTCATAGTGGCCGTAACGCCATTCGTCCCAAAGGCACACACGCCCTGGCAACGCCAACCCATGGCCCCTGAGAGCGTGCTCGATGAGCGCATGGCTCGCATCCGGGCGGCGCTGCCATCGGATTCGATCGACATCCGCGCCGAGTCGATAGCCCTCGCGCGGGCGCAGGCGATCATGGCGCGCGGCGATAACGCACTCGGTGAGGCCCTCGCCAGGGCGGCTAACCTATCGCCGAAGCGAGTTGAGCGCGTTGCAGCGAGAGCAGGCCTCCATGTGGAAGGCTACCTGGCAGGCTGGAACACCGATCGCCCGCTTCCGTGGCGCATGGTGGATGTCCATGGATCACCGGTCGGCGAGGACGAGGCCTGATGGACGCCAAAGCCCTGAACGGGTTGATCGCGTATCGCTCCTCGCTGCTAGAGGAGAGCTCTGTTGAGCATGCCTTCTTCACGCGCCTCGGCGGGGTTAGTACGGGACCCTTTGGCAGCTTGAACGTCGGCGGGACCGTCGGAGATGATCCTTCCCACGTGGATGAGAATCTTCGGCGCGTCTTGGGAGCGCTGCGGTGGCAGGCTAGCCGTGTCGTCAGCGGGTTCCAGGTCCACGGCGAGCGGATCCATCGCGTCGAGGCAAAGGATGCGGGGCGGGTCATCCCGGCGACCGACGCGCTCGTCAGCGATGTGCCCGGCCTCCTGTTACTGGGCAGGTACGCAGATTGCGTTCCGGTGGCGCTATGGGATCCGGTCCGGCAGGTCGTCGGCTTGGCACATGCCGGCTGGCGCGGCACAGTTCGCCGTATCGCAGCGAAAACGGTGGCTGCCATGGCAGAGCTCTTTGGCAGCCATCCACAGGATCTACGGGCAGCCATAGGCCCCAGCATTGGGCCATGCTGCTTTGAGGTGGGTGATGAGGTGCTGCAAGCGTTCGAGGACGCCTTTCCAGGGAACGCCGCCGACGTGATCGATCGCCCTGGGCACCGCGTGGACCTATGGCGCGCCAATGCCTCGCAGCTCGCTCAATCTGGCGCACAAAAAGTCGATGTGGCAGAGCTCTGTACATCGTGCCAGGTCGACAGGTTCTATTCGCATCGCCGTGAGCATGGTGCAACTGGCCGATTCGCGGTGGTCATCGGCATTCGATCCGAGTAGGCCCCGCAACGATGGGGGTACACATGGAAGATTTCGCTAGCAACGTGAACGACGTCCAGCGGCGCATCGAGGCCGCCTGCCTGCGCGCAGGTCGTG
>CAYOBT010000231.1:0-4866 GCA_964402205.1 uncultured Anaerolineales bacterium | reverse complement strand
TCGCGGGCTTGTCCCTTGCACTGGCAGCCGGCTACTATGTCTTTAGGCTGCTATGATTATGCTCAGTGCGATTGCTCGGACATGGGAGCAACCAACGTCTCTCGGCAAATATCGACGCGCTAGCACCGTCGAGTGGGGTTGGGTGCTGGTGGTCAACTTGGTCGCGGCCGGTTTTGCCGGGATCCTGGTGCTCCGCGGAGCTACCCCGGCGATCATCGCATGGCTGCTAGTGCTCGCGGGCATCGTCGCCATTCTGGTCGAGCCTCGGCATGGCATCTACATGGCCATTCCCTTGGCGCTCGCCGGCGACGGGATGCTCGTCCCCTGGTATCCGTTTAGCAAGAACCTATCCAGCGCCGAGTCGCTTCTGTTCCTGCATTCTGCCGCCATCGTGAGTCCGCTGGAGATCTATCTGCTTGTCACATCGCTCTCTTGGTTCATCCGCGAGACACTGCAACGCACCTTCCAGATAAGCTGGGGTAGGCTTACACGGTGCGCGTGGGCTTTTCTGGCATTCATCGCCTTTGGCATAGGGTTCGGGCTGGCTCGTGGGGGCAACCTGAATATCGCTCTATGGGAGGCGCGCCCCATCTTTTACATGCCACTGATGGCCCTGTTAGCTAGTAACCTGATCCAGACACGCGAACAGGCAAGCGTCGCGGTCTGGCTGGGTGTTGCAGGTCTGGCCGTCGAAGGGCTCATCGGCTCATGGCACACCATCGTCGAGCTGGGGTTTGACCTGAGCCAGGTGGATCGCATCGCGGAGCATTCGTCCTCCCAACACGCCAACACCGTCTTTATCTTGGCTAGCGCGGCGTGGCTCTATGCGGCATCGTGGTGGAAGCGTCTCGCGTTGCCCGTCCTTTCCATACCCATTGCTGTGACCTACCTGGCCAATCAAAGACGCGCCTCGTTCCTCACGTTGGCCCTCGGCCTGATGATCGTGGCCCTGGGCTTGCTGAAGCAAAGGCCACGCATGTTCCGCTGGCTGATGCCCACGATGGTGGTACTTGGGATCCTGTATCTGGCAGCCTTCTGGAACTCGCAAGGTACCCTGGGCATGCCAGCCCGAGCTGTCAAGTCCGTCCTATCCGACGAGGCCTCCGCAGGCGACCAGCTTTCGAACCTCTACCGCGAGATCGAGAACGTCAACAACATCTTTACCATCCGCAACGCCACGCTGCTCGGCGTCGGATTCGGTCGCAAGTTCCTGATCCTAGTGCCCATGCCCGACATCAGCTTCTTTGTGTGGTGGGAGTATATCGTCCACAACTCGGTCGTATGGATCTGGATGAAGACGGGCATCGGGGGATTCCTGACGCTGCTCTACCTGATCGGCACCAGCCTCATGGTTGGGGCTGACACCACATGGAGAATCCGTGACCCGGATCTGGCCGCCATCGTGCTCACGGCGACGGCCTATGTGGCGATGCACTTTATGTACGCCTATGTGGACATGTCATGGGATACGCAGAGCATGGTCTATCTAGGTCTGATGCTGGGGCTGCTGGATTGCGCGCCAAGGCTGGATGCCCTTCCGACGGCGCCACAGGAGCCGCGCTGGCCATGGATGGAAGTTGCCAGAGCCCCAGACACCCTGGCCAAGGAAGGACGGGACGTCTGATATGAGCCGGGTTTCGAACGCTATCCAGGAAGAGTTCTACGGGTGCCACCCGGCGCTAGTACTCCTAAGAGCGTTCGTTGGCTGGCTGCCTCCCTACATGGGCAACCGACTCCGTACGCTGGCCATGCGTGCAGCCGGCCTACGGATCGGCCATGGCACTATGTTCTGGGGCTTGCCCACGATCACCGGTCCGCGTCGCCCGCAAGAGCTCTTGCGCATAGGCAGCGACTGTTGGATCAACATCGGGTGCCTCTTTGACCTGGGAGCATCGATACACATTGGAGACCGCGTATCCCTTGGCCATGAAGTGATGGTACTGACGTCAAGCCACCGCATCGGTGATAGGGAACGAAGGGCTGGCCCTGTAACGACCGCGCCCATTCGCATCCAACATGGCGCCTGGATCGGCTCGCGCGCCACGATCCTCCCGGGCGTCACCGTTGGCGAAGGAAGCATCGTTGCGGCCGGCGCCGTGGTCACCTGCGATGTCCCTGCTCACACGTTGGTGGGCGGCGTCCCGGCCAAGACGATTCGCTCCTTGAATCCACCGGCTGGCAGAGAAGACAGAGGGGACGCAAGTCGATGCAAGCAGTGAACATGCTGAACAATGGCATGGCCGTTCTGAGAGCTCGATGGCATCTCCGGAAGGCAAAGCTCCTTGGCCCGCGAGTGCGACTCTGGGGTCGCGCCGTCGTCCATAGCATGGGATCGCTCATCGTCCGAGATCGGGCCCGTCTCGTAGGCACGATCACGCCGCTAGAGCTGGCAACGGGACCCGAAGGCCACCTAGAGATTGGCGAGAGCACCTTCATCAACTATGGTTGCTCGTTGCACGCCGATATGAGCGTGCGCATCGGAGCGCGGTGTAGCCTGGGAACCTACTGCATCTTGATGGACAACGATTTCCACAGCCTGAACGCTTCACAGCGGCACACGAGGCCGCCATCCAGACCCATCGTGCTTGAGGACGACGTCTGGCTGGGGGCGCGTGTGATCGTGCTGCGGGGTGCGACCATCGGCGCCGGCAGCGTCGTGGGCGCCGGGAGCGTCGTCACCCACGACATCCCCCCCCACACGCTGGCCGTCGGCGTGCCGGCACGGCCGATCCGCGATCTGACAAGCGAGAACGAGGAGACATGAGCATAGCTGTTGCCGACATCGTCATACCGACGCGCAACCGTCCCGAGCTGATCGGCCAGGCCGTGTCCAGCGTGCTGGCCAGCACAGAACCCCGGTTGCGCCTGTGGGTGATGGATCAGAGCGATGATGACGCCACTGAGCGGGTCTTGGCGCCTCTCGCCACGGCAGACCGGCGGCTCGTCCACGAACGCATCCCGCCGCGCGGGGTCAGTCGAGCCCGCAACAGGGGATCCTCGCTGGGATCGAGCCCCAACGTGCTGTTCACAGACGACGATTGCCGCGTAGACCCCAAATGGGCCTCCGTCATGATCCGCGAGCTTGACGACTCTGAGACGTGGGCAGCTTTTGGGCGCGTGATGCCGGACTGGCACGACGCGCCGCCCAATGAGTGGGCAAGCGACGCAGCACCTGTGGCTACCAAAATCGACCGGGATCGCCGCGTCTTTCAGGGCAACCGAGTCGATCTGGGTTTCGGGCACGGCGCGAGTATGGGTTTTCGCCGCGATCGCTTTGAGGCGATCGGGGGGTTCGACCCCCTCTTGGGTTCGGGCGGCGAGTTGCGCTCGTTTCCCGAACGTGACATTGGCTTCCGTGTCCTCGCCAAATCTGGACGCATCGTCTACACACCCAATGCCGTCGTCTATCATCGTCAGTGGCGTGATTGGCAACAAACAGCAAAGGTGTACCGGAACTATGGTTTCGGTGCAGGAGCCGCGGCAACCAAGTACGTACGCTGCGGCGATCTCGCCGGCCTCTATTTGATGGGCGAATGGATCCTCAGTCAGGGGCTGCGCCAGGTGGCTTCCGGCGTCTTCAAGTGGCGCTCCTGGTGGAAGACGCGAATCGGCCTGGAGCAGCTCGTCTATCCTTGGGCCGGAGCCGCGGCGAGTCTCCGATACTCCATCAACCGCGCCACCATGTGCTACGAGGACCAAGACTGATGCGACTCAGCGTCGTGCTTCCAACCTACAATCGCCTAGACCGGCTGCAGCGGGTGATCGCCGGACTCGAGCAGCAGACCTATCCGTTGGAGGCATTCGAGGTCGTGGTCGTGTCCGACGGCTCGACCGACGGAACCGATCGCTGGCTGGCAGGCTACGGGGGGCCATTGCGCCTTCGTCCCCTTACCCAAGGCAACAGTGGCGTTAGCGTTGCCCGGAACCACGGTCTCGAGTACGCCCAGGGCCCGTGGATCTTGTTCCTGGATGACGACGTCGTGCCGGCACCGCACCTCGTGGAAGAGCACGTGACGGCGCTACGAGCAGAGCCGGACGACAAGGTAGCCGTGTTCGGCCCCTTGACCACGCCCAATGACAAAAGGCTGCAATCCTGGGTGGCCTGGGAGCAAGAGATGCTCGCCAAGCAGTACGATGATATGATAGCGGGGCGCTGGCAGCCGACGGCGCGGCAGTTCTATACAGGGAACACATCCATTGCCAAGCACCACCTGCTGGAGGCAGGCGGCTTTGATCCCAGCTACCGTCGCGCAGAGGATGTGGAGTTGGCATACCGGCTTGTGGATCGCGGGATACGGTTCGTGTTCCGACCCCAGGCAGTAGGTTACCACTATGCGGAACGCAGCTTTGCCTCGTGGCGCCAGATACCCCTCACCTACGGGCTCAATGATGTGCAGTTCACCCGAGACAAGGGGCAAGAGTGGCTGCTCCCGACAATCATGTACGAGTTCCGCCATCGTCACGCCATGGTCAGGGCGCTCACGTGGGCATGCCTGGATCGAGGCGCATTGCGCGAGGGCGCCATCGTTGGCCTTCGAGCCGTGGGAACGCTGGCTGACGCCTTGGCCCTGAATGGGCTACGTCGCGCAGCCTATAGCGGCATCTTTAACTTGCTGCACTATCAAGGGATCGCATCCGCCCTTGGCAGCCGAAACGCCTTCTTTGCCCAAAGCCGCCTAGCTGAGGATCCCATCGGACCGCCAATAGCTAGAGTCGAGAGGAGCCATTGATGCTGGAGCGCTTTCGCCAAGACGCCGCCCGCTGGATCGTCCCCCAAGGGATCGCTGATCCGCGCGAGGTGACGCTTGAAATGGCCATCAAGCTCCTCTGGCGGCACGTGCCTCTGCGGGCCACGCTCTGGTTCCG
>CAYOBT010000230.1:0-4868 GCA_964402205.1 uncultured Anaerolineales bacterium | reverse complement strand
GTCTTCCGCAAGAAGCGGCGCTAACCTCGCGAACGGCAACGTCAAGGCCCCCGTCTCATCTGAGACGGGGGCCTTTGCCGTACCCGTCGTGCCGGCGGCCCTAGGGCTCGAGCACCACCTTGATAGAATCGTCCCCCTTGGCCGCGGTCTCGAGCGCGTCGTGAAACTGATCCAGCGGGAACCGATGGGTCACCAAGGCCGCCCCATCCACCGTGCCATCGCGCAGGTACTGGATGGCTAGCGGGTAGCTGTACGGCCCCAGGTGCGAGCCGTGGATGTTGAGCTCCTTCACGTCACCAATGATGGACCAGTCCACCGCGACCGGCCCGCCGTGGACGCTGAACTCGACAAAGGTGCCCAGCTTGCGCAGCATCTGCAGGCCTTGTGGCACAGCCGGGCCCGCGCCGGTCGCCTCGATGTACACGTCCAGCCCATAGCCATCGGTGAGCTCCATCACCTTGGCGATGGCATCCTCCTCGGCCACGTTGATGGCGAGGTCCGCGCCGAGCTGCCGCGCGAGCTCCAGCCGCTTGGGCTTGAGGTCCAGCGCGATGAGCGTGCCGGGCCCTTTCCGCTTGGCCACCTGCAGCATGCACAAGCCAATTGGCCCCATGCCCGCGATGGCCACGGTGTCACCGAGCTGGATCTCCCCGCGCTCTACCGCGTGAATGGCGCAAGCCAACGGCTCGATGAGGGCCGCCTCTGCCGCCGGGATGTCCTTGGGCACCTTGTGATTGATGGCGTTCGCGGGGAAAAGCATGTACTCCGCCCAAGACCCCTCAGCGCGATCCTTCTTGAAGCCATAGATATCGTGCTGCTGGCACATCCAATAGTCGCCACGCCTGCAAAAGCGGCATTGGCGGCAGGGCACGATCTGCTCAGAGACGGCCCAGTCGCCTATCGCAAGGTCATCGCGCTCGCCAGCCCCCTCGCCCAAGGCGACGACCTCTCCCACAAACTCGTGGCCGGCCGTCACCGGCGCCTCAATGTAGGGGTCGATCTCGTCCGAGCCCCAAACGCGCGCGCCATGCCACGTCTTGACGTCGCTGGCGCAGACGCCTGTCGCCAGCACCTTGATGAGCACCTCGCCGGAGCCCGGCTCTGGAACGGGTACCGTCTCGAGCCGATAGTCGTCCGGCGCATAGACGCGCACGGCTTTCATCGTATCCTTGACCTTCATCAGGCTATGCCTCCCTCGTGCAGATCACACGTTGCGATGCCATGCACGCCCATTATAGGACCCCACGGGCCAAACGTCAGGGCGACCTAGGCTGAGCACCGGCTGTTTGCCAGGCTCTGGATGCGTACCTAAAATGGGGACATGCACATCTATCCAGTTCCTACGCGCATATCGCGCCAAGCCACCCGTTGGACGCTAGTCGTCATCTCGCTCATCAGCGTTGTGCTGGTGGCGGGGTGTCGTCCGAACCCGGACATCTCCACCAAGCCTCGTACGCTTTACGAGGCCTGGGACCTTCTATCCAGCTATGTGGATGAGGAAGGCCTAGTCTTCTACGGGTATGCGACCATCGAGATGGATGAGGACGGCAGAAGCGACGACTATACGCTATCCGCCTATCATCCGGACAAGGATGCCCTCTATGTACTGCGGGCGCGACCCAACAACATCCGCTTCTACAGTCTCCCGCACCCCGAAGACCGCCTAACCGCACCGATCGAAGCGATCCAGGACACGCCCGCGTTGATGGCTGCTGCCTTGGAGGAAAGCGGGCGCCCCTGCAATGGAGAGCTCTCGCTGGGCATCAACTTGGCGGAGGAACGCGCCGACGCCCTGTGCAGCGGACCGCGCTGGGGGCTCAAGCTCTCGCCCTACGCCGAGTAGCCAAGCGTTCGCCAGCGCAATGCGGTCGGCTTGCGCGCCTAGGGCCTCGCCGGGGCCGCGTCGTGGATGCGGCTTAGGATCTCCGCTCGTTCCTCGGGCATCGCCCATCGCGGCTGGGCGAAATCCTCCAGCACCGCCGTGAGGATCTCGCTCGAGATGACGCGCCCATCGTAGATGGTGTGCCGCGCGATGAGCTCCGTACGCGTCTCCCAACTCCACATCTGATCGAAGAACAGGTTCCCCAGGCCATAGACGATGATGCCGGGGCCACCCGGGTCATCGGCCCCATAGGGCTCCCACGACTGTGGCACGTGGCTCTGCACGCCTGTCACCATATCGGCACCGGCCTCACGGAGCTCGCGGAACTCGTCCACCTGTTGCGCGGTGGGAAAAGCGTTATAGGTCTCCAGATACTGCAACTCGACGGAGACGATGTCGATATCAGGATCGGCGCTGAGCCCCTGGATGCTCTGCAAGATGCGGTCCTTCTCCTGATAGAAGGGGCACGCACCGGGCTGATCTGCCGTGGCCCAAGCAGAGGCGGGCTCCCACGCCAGCGCTGCCAGGAAAGCCAAAGTGTTGCCGTTATGCTCGGTGATCAGCGGGGCACAGGCCTCCTCCAGATTGCGACCGCTCCCATAGATGGGGATGTCGCGCTCCCGATAGAAGGCTAACGACTCTAGCGCACCCTGCCGACCAAAGTCGTTGACGTGGTTGCCACTCAGCCCGACGATGTCGGTGCCAATGGCCTCCAGCGCCTCCCAGTACGGATAGTCGCTGCACATGATGAGGTTGCCCGACGTGGTGTTCAGCACACACCCCTGGATGAACGGCACCTCGTTGCTGACGTGCGTAATGTCCGCCGCTCTTAGCACGTCGGAGATCACCTCGGCCGGGTAGGTGTAGCCGTAGGTCTCCATGCGATCGGCAGTCAGCCGGGTCATCGCCGTGACCCCCGTCATCACGAGCTGCGTCAAGCGATCGGGATCGCGGTTAGTAGCGCCCCCGAGGAGGGGCCGAAGCGCCTCAGCGACGTCCGACGCCCCCTCGCCTTCCAGGATCAGACCCAGCACCAGGGGATACCCTTCGGGCTCGTACTGGTTGCTCAGCGGGTTCTGCCCATCCAGCACCAGCACCTTGTAGGTTGGATCGAGGGCATCAAAGGGGAGGACACCCACCGCGTCGGGATCGGACGCCAAGCGTTTCAACAAGTCGTGTTCGAGTGGGAGAGGATCAATGACTCTCTCCCCCAGCAAGGCAGTCAGCTCGACCGTGGTGTCGGCACTGGCGAGCAACGGAGCGTCGCCCGCTGCTGCCCAACGAGCCTTTAGCTCGGCCAAGGACAGGTCATCCCGAAGGCTATCAAAGGGCACCACGAGCGCATAGACACGCTCCTGCACGAGAGCGGTTTCAGCCGCCTCGGAAGCAGCGCGTGCTTTGTCGAGCGGCACCACCCTCAGGAGCACGTCCCGAGCCACCGAGCTCTCTGGACCGACGACGCGCACCTGTCGGCCATCAGGTAGGGTCAGATCGCCACCCGCCAGGGCGGTTCGCATCCCCTCCGAGACGCCGGGCGCCAGCGCCATGACCAATGGCTGCGGCGTCGCCGTAGGATCGGGCGTGGGCGATGTCACCGCCGTGGCTGTGGCTTCTGGAGGCGGCGTCTGCGTGGGACGAGGCGTCTGCGTCGCAACGACGGTGGCCGTTGCTTGCACCGTAGCCATGGGGCCAGAGCCCCGGCCATCGAGCGTAGGCAGAACAGGTGTCGGGCTCGCGCAGCCGCCAAGCAGTACGGCAGCGATCAGAAACAGCACCCTTGGCGATCCAGACGCGCGTAGGGCCATGCTCCAGCTTGTCTCCCTCATGTCACCGCTCAAGCGCCTAATCCCAAGCTATGCTCGACGGCGTCGGAAAGTGCCGCGAACTCGGCAGGCGTCATCGGCGGATGCTCGCTGTCGGGCGGCACCCAGATCCCGCCCTCTCGCACGCGCTCGTCTTGCGACTTTTTCCCCAACCAGCGCCGAGACAGAGGTTCGGATCGGCAAGCGCTGCCAGACAGCATCGCCTCGGCCCACCGACGTCGTAGCGCGGCATCACGGCACCCAACAAGACGAAAGCACACGTGCTTGCGGAGCCACCCACTCGTCAGCGCCTCCACCTCCGCATAGGAAGGATCCTCGTCGCCCAACCAGTAGGCGAGACGAGCGTCCTTTGGGCTGTGTACTCTGATCAGAGCAGCACCCACGCTGCGCCTCAAGGCGCTGTGCAAACGCGAGCCGGCCAGTCGATCGGGCGGCCCATAGTGGTCCTCTAGACGCCGCGCCACCGTCGCATCGACACACGGATCGGCGTGCACCAGTCGCTCGCCGTAACGCTCCTCCTCCCAGAACGTCAGCAACCCATCCTCGGGAAGCCATTGGCCCCACAGTGGATAGTGGTGCCGCGGCAGCGAGCACAGCAGGTCGCACCATACGTCGGACGAGACCTCGTGAGCGTCATCCATGGCCCTTCCTCCGTGACTGTGACCGCCATGATACCGCGGGAGACGCCGTCTGGCAACGCAACCCGCTGCGGTGACCCCTGGGGCTTTCAGACGTCACGCTGCATGGGATAGGCAATCCTTGCTCGATAGCATTGACAGCGCCTCTCCCAAGTACTAGAGTCTCCCCATTGTGTCAACGTGAGGGGGGACAGAAACATGTCTGACAAGCTACGTGCCGGGATCATCGCCTGTGGCCGCATGTCCTACGCGCACTCGCGCGCCTATGCCGCCATGCCAGACGTCGAGCTGGTTGCGGGGGCGGATATCTCGCCCGAGGCGCTAGCGCGGTTCCGCGACGAGTTTGGCATCAGCAAAGAGCATACCTACACAGACTATGTGGAAATGCTCGAGAAGGAGGAGCTGGACCTCATCAGCATCGTCTCATTGCATCACCAGCACGCCGAGATGACGATCAAGGCAGCTGAATATCAGCCCAAGGCGATCCTCCGCGAGAAACCCATCGCCGTCTCGTTGGGCGAAGCC
>CAYOBT010000229.1:2728-4878 GCA_964402205.1 uncultured Anaerolineales bacterium | reverse complement strand
GCCAAGCTGCCGCTGCGCCCCGACGTGGAGCTCTGGGATCGGGTGACGGTGGCCGGTTGGAGCGGGGCCTGGCGGGTGCGGGGGTTGACCGAGCGATACGATGCCCGCCGAGCGGTGTACGTGACCGAGGTGACGGCGGAGGGGTAAGTCGCAGGGCATGGGATGCGGCGCGGGGTTGCCGCTTTCGCGTGCCCGTCGCCCACGCAGCCGCCTTTCCCCTGTGTCCCCTCCCCCACGGTATCCGTGGGAGAGGGGATCGGAGCCGAGCGCGAATCCTTCTCTTCCCGCTCCCAACCCCGTACGCGGTGTGGCGGTTGTCCTCCTCTGCGCAGGCCTGCCGCCGCCCTCTACTGGATATACCCCAGATGCTCCGACTGGAGCTCGAGCATCGTATCCACCAGCTCCCGCACGGGGGCATACACGTCCACCACGGGATCCACCAGCAGCGCCTGGATCACGGTTGCACGCGACCCGCTCAGGATCGCGTCGGCCGTCATGTTGTGCACGGCGACCTGGTCCTGCAGCATACCCAGGAATCCCCGTGGATACTCGGGCAGCGCCACCCCGTGGACCCCATCGGCGTCCACGGTGCCTGGCACCTCGACGACGAGCCACTCGGGCAGATCGGGGATCAGGCCAGCGTTGGGGACGTTGACCGCGCCCTCCTCATAACCCGCATCCGTCAGGATCCCCTCAATGATCGGGATCACGCGCTCGGTGAGCTTGAGCTCGATGCGCGGCTCCCGCTGGGCCAGGTACTGCTTGTAAAAGCTGTAGAAATCCAGGATCCCCTTGTGGTCCACCGCATCCCAGGCCCACTGGACATACTCGCCCAGGTGGCTATCGGTGGTGATGGGAAGCAGGCCAAAGTCTTCCAAGATGGCCTTGAAGAGGCGGCGCTCGGCCCAGGTCTCTTCTTCGAGGGCGGGGGCCTCGGCGGCAGCGTCCTCGGACGTCGCGCCCGTCTCTTTGGCGTACTTTAGCATGGCGCCCAGCGAAGGCTGATGCTCGAAATAGCTCGGCGCCTTGGCCAGGATGTCCGGGTAGGCGTCCCGACCCGTGTCGCGATAGGATGCCTCCAGCAGCACCGAAAAGTGGTTCAAGCCGCCAGCCCGCGTCTTGAGGTTCTCCCAGGGCGTGTCTAGGATCAACGGCAGGTGGCGCTTGAGCGACGAGATCTCGTGGCACATGCCGATGAGCCGCGCCTGGGGATAGCGCCGATGCACCGTGGTGCAGATGCGGCTCATGGGGTTGGAATAGTTAAAGATGGTGGCCTCGGGGCAGATGCGCATGATATCGCCGACGATGGCCAGGATAGGCGGCGTGATGCGTAGGCTGTGGAACAGGCCGCCGGGGCCGCCGTTCTCGCCGTACACCTGGCGGATGCCATACTGCTGCGGCACGCGCCAATCCTGCTCCCACAAGGCAAAGCGATCGCCCACCTCGATGGAGATGATCACGAAATCGGCGCCCTCGAGCGCCACGGAGCGATCCAGCGTGGCGGACAAGGTAAAGGGCAGGTCGTGCTCCTCCAGAAAGGCCTGGCCAGCCGCCTCGACCTTGGCCAGAGCCTGCGGGTTGATATCGTGCAAGATCACGTGGCTTCCCGCCAACACCTCGCTCTGGAAGATATCGCCCATGGTGCCCAGGCCGAACTGCAAGCTGCCGGCGCCGACGAGAACGATGCGTGCCATGATACTCCCTCCGTGGCTGATGGATACGTGTGCTGGCCCCAGCATACGCCGGTGGGGGCGGTCGCGCCAGTGACGGCGCGTGGTTGCAGGGAGGGGGGCGGGGCATTCTGGCAGCGCGTCAAGATTGCGTAACCATGCTTGACATAATCAACAAGTTATGGTAAACTTGTAGACAGTGAATGGGCGGTGCTCTTGGATGAACGTCCTCTCACCGCCGCGACCGAAAGGAGTCCCGCGAATGACCGAGACAGATCTGACATTCCGCATAGGTAGCACGGTACGCTGCCACGATGGCAAATGCGGCGAGCTGGAAAAGGTCGTCATCGACCCGCACACTCGCCGTATCACTGCGTTGGTCGTGGCCAAGGGGCTCTTGTTCCCCGACAAGCGCGTCGTGCCGGTCTCGATCGTCCAAGAGACAGACCCCGACCTGGTGCTCGATATGGACGCCGACGA
>CAYOBT010000229.1:0-2628 GCA_964402205.1 uncultured Anaerolineales bacterium | reverse complement strand
CGCGGCTGATCGTCCCGCGAGAGATGATCGGCGCCTTGGGCGAGACCCTCATCCGATTGGAGGCCACCAAGGAAGAGCTAGAGGAGCTGCACTGCGTGCACGCCCGTGAGGACGAGGACATCGAGGCCGAGTTCCTTGAGCGCCTGTCGGACATCCCCCTGGATCCCGATAGCATCGACGTGGAGGTCGAGGGCGGGCTGGTCCATGTGAGCGGCACGGTGGCGGACATTGCCACCAAGCGGCACGTCGAGGGCTTGGCGCGCGCCGTGGAGGGCGTCGTGGCCGTCAAGAACGACTTGGGTACGGCCACATCGCTGCGGGCGAGTGTGGTCCAGGCGTTGGCTAACGATCCTCGCACCGACCTGGCGGTCATCGATGTCGCCACGCAGGGAAGCGTCGTGACGCTGGCCGGCAAGGTGGACGACGATACCATCGTCAAGGCCGCCGAGCAGATCGCCAAGCAGCTCGAGGGCGTCACCGAGGTGATCAACGAGCTGGTGGTGGCCCGCGACGAGGATACCGACGCGTTGGCGCTGCGACCCTATGCCTGGGCGGGTATGGCTGGCGCCAGCGGCGGCGTCCGAGGCATGACCGGCGGCGCGACCCACGGTCCTGCGTCGGGATACTTGTAGGCGCACGCGGACAACCACGAGAGGTCAGGCGAAAGCCTGGCCTCTTTTTTTCTGGGAACTCGCTCACCGCCGTTTGCCTTGGCCAAGTCGCGGTCCTACCATGGGGCTGACGAGGCCGATGAGCCACGACGATGACCTGACGAGCGATGGCACCTTACCATGGCCTGGCGACGGTCTCGCCACACAAGGCACCATGCCACGACCCGAGGCGTACGGTACGCATGATCCGCCACCCCGGGCCGCCGACAGGGACGCTACTGGGAGGTTGGCAGCCTCCAGAGCCCCGAGGCGCGCCAACCTGCGAGAGAGGAGGCGATGAGCCCCCAGGGACTCGCGAGGTGTGGGATCATTCGTGCGAGAACGCACGAGGGAGGAACGTATCATGGATTTGCGTCAGGCCGCGTTTGCAGGCGTGAAACCGATCGATGCCAAGATCCACGTCAAGCCGGTGTTTGTCTTTTTGGCGCACCACGGCGATGAGGAGGGTCCGTGCCGCACGGGCACGCCCGAGGCCCTCTCACCAGAGAACGAGCGCCGTCGCGCCGAGGCATCCTTTGCCGAGATGAGGGATCGCATCAAGATCCAGAGCCCCTTTGCCAAGGTGATGAAGGCCGTATTCATCGAGCACGGCGACGACTGGCTGGTCGAGGCCAGGGAGTACCTCAAGCTCGATGCCGACGCCGCCGAGGTGGATATCTACCTGGTGACGGGGCAGTCGCTCAACCAGTTCTTTGCCGTCAAGCTCGGCGAGCGCTATGGGAAGCCCGTCGCCATGGTCGGCGGCGAGCAGGATCCGGCGCTCCCCATGATGATCGACGCTGGCTCGCATCTCCGCTCCAAGGGGCTGGAGGCCTATCTCTCGGTGGGGTGGGAGGCGTTTGACGACCTGCTCAAGCTCCTCTATGCGCGCAAGGCCATGCGCGCGACGCGCGTCCTGCGCGTGACCCAGGGCCAGTTCGACAATGTCAACGGCAGCTTTCTCGATCCGGTCCAGTACCGAGAGCGCCTGGGGATGGAGATGGTGGATATCCCCATCAAGGGCTTTGCAGAGGCTTGGGACCGCGTGCGCGAGGACCCCGAAGCCTGGCAACTCGCTCAGGATACCGCCGAGGCCCTGGTCGCGCAGGCCCAGGCCGCGTACCTCGACACGGCCTATGTGGCCAACGACGTGGCGTTCTATCTGGCCGCCAAGTCGCTCATGCAGACCTATGGCTGCAACGCCTTTACCGTGGACTGCTTCGAGATCTGCCCCGACGGCCGCATGGCGGTGGATCGCAAGGTGGTCCCCTGTTTGACGCACGTGCTCAACAAGGACCAGGGCATACCCTCGTCCTGCGAGGGCGATCTGGGCGTGCTAGCGGCGCTGATGCTGGTGCAGAGCGTAGCCCAGCGCACCGCCTACATGGGCAACCTTTACCTGGTCAACCGCGAGGAGAATCTGATCAAGATTCTGCACGACGTGCCGGGCCTCAAGCTCAAGGGCTATGACGCGCCCGACGTGCCGTATGACCTGCGCAACTTTGCGGTGGAGGGCTGGGGCACCACCGTGCGCTATGATTTCTGCCAGGACAAGGGCCAGCCCGTCACCGTGGCGAGGGTCAGCCCCAGCGCCGACAAGCTGATGGTGACCAAGGCGGTCATCGCGGGCTGCGGCGGGTTCGATACACCTAGCTGCTCGCTGGAGGTGGTGCTCCAGGTGGAGGACGCGGTGGCGTTCTTCCAAAAGGCGATGGACGTGGGCAACCACTCGGCCATGGTGTATGGCGATTGGTCCAAGGAGCTCCGCGACTTGGGCGAGCTGATGGGCCTAGAGGTGATCGAAGCATAGCGAGGGCGTTTCGGGATCGCGGCGGCGGCGGGTGGACGAGGGTTCGCCCGCCGCCGTTTGTGCGTGTGGAGAGCGTGGGGGTCGCGCTACCATGGCACCACCCGCGCCTCCAGGGCCGCCAGGCCACGGTCCGTGGCAACGCCCACCGCGGCAATGACCGCCATCCCG
>CAYOBT010000228.1:0-4886 GCA_964402205.1 uncultured Anaerolineales bacterium | reverse complement strand
GGAACGAGGGCGACCAAGAGTGGGATCCGAGCATCCTCGTGCCTACGGGCTACTATCAACCCAAGCGCGGGTTTGGCAAGGTCTGGCGTGAGCAGTCTGGCGTTCGGAGCGCACTCGGCTGGGCCACGGGTGAGGAGCGAGGGCTGAACATGGCGGTGCAGGCCTTTGATGGGGGGATGATGCTCTGGAGCAACCTTCAGGGCACGTTCGTCCTCTACAATGACGGCACCTGGGCGCGCTACTAGTAGCCAGACTAGAACCGATACGCCACGAGGCGAGGGATCGCGATCCCTCGCCTCGTTTGCTGTAGACTGTGGACGCGGGCAACCTAGGGCTGACTCTTGGCCTTTCGGAAGGCTTCCTCTAGGAGGTGTGCCATACGCTCTGTGAACACCGACACGTCAAAGCGTTGCGCCTGGGCGCAAAGTCGCTTCCGATCGAACGCTAGGTCCTCGAATCTCTGAACCGCTTCCACCAGGGACGTAGCAGTGGGCTCGTGGAAGAACACGCCTGTCTCGCCATCGACGAGCGTCTCGCACGCGCCGCCTCTTCCGTAGGCGATGACAGGCGTACCGGTTGCCATGGCTTCCACTGGTGTGAGCCCGAAATCCTCCTCGCCGGGAAAGATCAGCGCTTGGCATCGCTGCATAAGCTGCTGCTTGCTGGCCTCGTCGACATATCCGAGGAAGGTCACATTCTCTCCGGCGATGTGCTCTAGGGCGCGCCGATCCCGACCGTCGCCCACGACCCGCAAGGGCAGCCCGAGCTTGGTAAAGGCGCGAACCGCAAGATCGATCCGCTTGTAGGGTACGAGCCGGGACACCACGAGGTAGAAACGCTCCGACTCGGCAACTTTGCCTGGCGTTCCGAGTGCCACCGGGGGATAGACGATGAGCGAATCCCGACGATAGTACTTGGCGATGCGTGCTTGCACGGTACGGGAGATGGCGACGAACTGGTCCACTCGGTGTGCCGCTAGCTGGTCCCACTGGCGCAGTCGGGTGAGTCTGGGCGCGAGCAGACCTCGCATCAGGCTTCCGAGTCGCTCGCGCTCGACGTACCGCGTGTGATCCCAGAGGAAACGGGCCGGCGTGAGGCAGTAGCAGACATGCTGCGTGCACGGCGATGTGATCACGCCGTGGGCGAACGCGCTGGTGACGCTTAGGACGACGTCAAAGCCGCGCAGATCCAAGCTCTCGAATGCCAGAGGAAAGCTCCCCAGGAAGAGGCTGGGGTGGTATCGGGCCAGCGGAACGCGATTGAGGAAGCTTGGGCGGATATCCCACGAGCGGAACGCCTCAGGCAGTGCCTGGGGCACATAGATCGACGTATAGATAGGGGCGTCTGGGTACATGCGGTGGAGGACTTCGAGTACCCGCTCCGCACCCCCATACTGGTTGAGCCACGAGCAGACGATGGCCAGCTTCAAGCTTCCCCGCCGTTCATTTGCCGATGCAGAACTGCCCAAAGATCGTGTCCAGCAGCTCTTCGCTCGCCGTGTCTCCCGTCACTTGCCCGAGGAGGTAGATGGCTTCTTGGAGATCAACGGCCACGAGATCGGGTGTCAGATCATCCAGAAGCGCTTGCCGGGCCCGATCGACAACGCCCAGCGATTCGGTGAACAGGGCGCGATGGCGCGTGCTGATCACTGAGCCTCTCTCGCTCAGCGAGAGATCACCTTGGAGTACCTTGGACCGGATCTGGTCCTCCAGCTGCTCGATGCCCTGGCCGGTGAGACAGGACAAGCGCACGTAGGGCGCTTCCGGAAGCAGTCTCTCCGGGTGGGAGACCTGCGGCAAGTCTGCCTTGTTCACGACGAGCAGTGCGCTTGCATGATTCAGTCGCCCCGCGATCCGGTGATCCTCCTCGCTGATCGGCGTCGACCCGTCTGTAACCCACAAAACCAGGTCTGCGCCATCCAGCGAACGGAGCGACCGCTCGATACCCAGGGCTTCTACCGGATCCTGGGGCGCTGCAATGCCTGCGGTATCGACCAGGACGATTGGGAACCCCCGGACGTCGAACGTCTCCTCTAGCGTGTCTCGGGTGGTGCCTCGGATGGGTGTGACGAGAGCCCGATCCGTTCGCAAGAGCCGATTTAGCAAGCTGCTCTTGCCTACGTTGGGCTTCCCGACGATGGCCACGCGTAGGCCTTCACGCAGGATGATACCCTTGGCCGCTTCTTCCACCAAACCGGAAAGCTCCTCAGCCAGGCGATCGAGATCGTGGATGGGGTCGAACTCGGGGATCTCGTCCTCGGAAAAGTCCATCTGCGCCTGAAGATGGGCCAGCACTCTGAGCAGCCTGCCGCGTACTTGGCGGACGCGCCCCGAGAGCTCGCCCTGAAGTTGGCCGACGGCTGCCTCGAGGGCACGATCTGTCTTGGCGCGCACCACATCCATCACGGCCTCTGCTTGCGAGAGATCGATGCGTCCCGAGACGAACGCCCGAAGCGTGAACTCGCCGCGCTCTGCCAGGCGAGCCCCCTGTGCCAGGCAGAGCCCTAGAATCGCCCTGAGCGGGGCCATGCCGCCGTGTGCCTGAATCTCGGCCATGTCTTGGCGTGTGTATGTGCTGGGAGCTGCCATAGCCGTGGCCAGCACTTCGTCCACGACACGACCAGTCTTGGGATCGAGCACGTGTCCGTAGACCAGCCGGCGATGGGTGAGCTCGCCGTCCTGGCCCGCTGGGACGAACAAGCTGCGAAGGATGGGGTGTGCATCTGGGCCAGATAGACGGACGATGCCGATGCCCCCAACACCTACAGGCGTCGCGATCGCAGCAATGGTATCGTCGAGTGAGAGCATGGGGCGATCCTACGTCTTGGCCTGAGCTGGAGCGTCATCTGCAGAGGAGACCTGCTCGCGAGGGATGATCCGCTTGACGCTTCGGTTGAAGGCGCGGCGCGTCAGCATGACACGATGGCCGCAGCCCAGGCACTTTAGCCCGATGTCGGCCCCGATGCGCACCACATCCCACTCAAACGATCCGCACGGATGCGGTTTCCGCAAGACGGCCCGATCCCCAACGCGGACGTCATGATGGATCATGGGTAGCCTCGGTTGCCGAAGGGACGATCGGCTTGTAGAAGCAAAGGAGGGTGCTTCCATACTGGCGCTTGTGTGTCTGCTCGATGGCCTTGAGATCGACGGGGTGCTCTTCCTTCGGGTGGATCTGCACTACAGTCAACCCGCGGGGGCTGAGGATGTCGGTGGCATCGACGGCGAGGAGGGCCTCCGCCCAGAGATCACGATACTGCGGCGGAGCGATATAGACCAGATCGTATGGGGTGCCAGCATAGTGTTTCACATAGCGAAAGGCATCATCCTGGATGACCACCGCCCGATCTTCAAATCGCGTCTCGTGCAGATTCCTCTCTATTGTCTTGATGGCCGCGTGCGCCAGGTCCACAAACGTGACGTGTGCCGCGCCTCGGCTTAGCGCCTCGATGCCAACGCTCCCCGTGCCGGCAAACAGATCTAGAACGCGCACCCCACCAATGCTCGGGCCGATGAGGTTAAAGAGCGACTCTTTGACCCGATCTGTGATCGGCCGCGTGCCTTGTCCTGGCACCGGCGCGAGCTTTCTGCCTTTTGCCGATCCAGCGATGACGCGCAAGCTTACCTCCGACGCTATGCTACTATCGCAGTCTAGTGCGGGGCTGCGCATGGGTCAATTGGGCGGAATGCCGGATTGACCCGCGCGGTCGCTCGCACTAGGATAGGGGGCTGATGATGGAGGGGATGCTGTGTGGACCTGGCTGCGAGAATTGCCCATACTGAGGGGCCTTGCTGGACGGTGGCACTACCAAGCGCTTGCGCTCTGCGCTGGCGTCGGTATCGTCTTGGCTGGCGTCCTGTGGCGCTCTCTTTCGCCTGCGGCAGTGGCGCGACCGGACACGCCAACGCTGGTGCCGACCCTCCCAGCGACGGTGGCACCGGCCACGCCCACGGTTACGCCGTCACCGACGTCTACCGAGACTCCCACGAGCACTCTGAGCCCTACGCTATCACCCACCCCGACGCGGACGCCTACCGCGACGCAGACGATCCCCCCGACGTCAACCCCAACGGTCACGCCAACACCCGAGCCTCTACCCACGCCCGATGGCGTCCGTAGGGTGCTTCGCGTGCCGATCCTGATGTACCATTATGTGTCGGTCCCGCCCGATTCGTCCGATGGGGTGAGGGTGGATCTCTCGGTGCCGCCAGAGAGGTTTGCTGAGCACTTGACCTATCTTCAGGATGCCGGCTACGAGGCCATCACGCTGCGCGACCTTGCCTTGGCCTTGCAGACCGGAGCGTCGCTGCCCGAGCGCCCCGTCATGCTGACGTTTGATGACGGTTACCGCGATGCCTATGAGGAGGCGTTTCCGGCACTGCGCGAAGCGGGATTCGTGGGGACCTTTTTTCTGCTGACCCAGCCCATCGATGCTGGCAACGATGCCTACGTGACGTGGGACCAGGTCATGGAGATGCATGCTGCGGGCATGGATATGCAGTCGCATGGCTACACCCATGTGGATCTTGAGGGGCGAGACGTCGACTATTTGGTGTGGCAGATGCTGGGATCCAAGGAAGCCATTGAGGAGCGGACGGGTCAGACGGTGCGCTTTTTCTGCTATCCCTCTGGCAGCTATGATGAGATGGCCATCCGCGTGCTCGGGTCCGCGCACTATTGGGGAGCCGTCACCACCCGGCAGGGAGTAGATCATGCATCGGATCGCTCGTTCGAGCTGGAGAGAATCCGCGTCCATGGGTGGTACACTGCCGAGAACCTTGCGGCGACCCTCGACTGGTGGTTAGCTCGACCCACGCTGGCGCTTCCTGCACTTCGACAGCCCACACCTGCGCCTACAGTTGAGCCCACCGACACGCTATCCCAGT
>CAYOBT010000227.1:0-4886 GCA_964402205.1 uncultured Anaerolineales bacterium | reverse complement strand
CAAGGCGTGTTCCCTGGCGGCGACGGTCTCTGCCGATGCGGGCCGCGCGCTGCCGCCTGCAGGGACATAGAGCATGACGCTACCCGAGCCATCGGAGCCCAGCAGCGTGCTTTGCACACCTGCTGGGCCTTCGCTGGCCTTTAGAAGGACAGCCCCGGCCCCATCGCCGAACAGCACGCACGTCGAGCGGTCCTGCCAATCAACCATGCGCGATAGCGTGTCCGCGCCGATGACGAGCACGAGGTCGTTTTCGCCTGACGCGATGGCCCGATGGCCCATCACCAAGGCATACACAAACCCAGAGCAGCCCGCTCCCAGGTCAAAGGCGCCGGCATCGGTCGCGCCCAAGGCGTCCTGAACCAGGCAGGCTGTGCTCGCAAGAGGATAGTCCGGCGTGGCCGTAGCAACGATGATCAGGTCCAGTTGGCGTGGGTCTGCATCAGCGCATTGGAGCGCTTGTTGCGCGGCCGCAATGGCCAGCGAAGCCGTCGTCTCCCGGCCATCGGCGATGCGCCGCTCTGCGATACCCGTACGCGATCTGATCCAATCATCCGACGTATCCATCCGTTGGGCAAGGTCTTCGTTCGTGACGACAGCGCTGGGCAGACCTTTTCCCCACCCCACAACAGCAGCGCGGCGGATCAGCTCACACCTCCCATCGCCGGAAGGCTAGGCAAGCATTGTGGCCTCCAAAGCCAAACGAGTTGCTCAGGGCTACGCGAACACTAGCCTCGCGCGCTACGTTGGGCACATAGTCCAGATCGCACTCAGGATCGGGGTCGTCCAGATTCATCGTAGGTGGAAGAATGCCCTCTTGGAGAGCCTTCAACGTGAAGGCGGCTTCCAGAGCGCCGCCCGCGCCGAGCAAGTGTCCTGTGACCGACTTGGTCGAGCTGACAGCGATATCGTCGGCGGCCTCACCTAGCGCCGCACGGATGGCCCGCGTTTCGGTCACGTCGTTCAACGGGGTGCTGGTCCCGTGGGCGTTGATATACCCCACTTCCTCTGGAGTCAGCCCCGCCTCTGCGAGAGCCAGACGCATGCACCGCGCAGCCTCGGCGCCATCATCCAGAGGGGCTGCGATATGGTACGCATCGTCCGTCGCACCATAGCCTACCAACTCGCCATGGATGCGGGCTCCCCGAGCCCTTGCGTGATCTAGGGCTTCTAGCACGAGAATGGCAGCTCCCTCCGCTATGACGAACCCATCGCGGTCCTTGTCAAAGGGGCGGCTGGCCTTCTCTGGCTCGTCATTCCGCTCAGAGAGCGCCCGCATGGCCGCAAAGCCGGCCACGCCGATGGGGACAATGCCCGCCTCGGACCCGCCGCAGAGCATGGCATCGGCAGAGCCCCGGCGAATGGTGGCATAAGCCTCGCCGATAGCATTGGCCCCGCTGGCGCAAGCGGACGTGACTGCCATGTTCGGGCCTCGCAGGGCAAACTCGATGGCAATCCGCGAAGCGGCAGCATCGGGCAGGATCATCGGCACAAGGAAAGGGCTCACCCGATCAGGGCCGCGCTTCAAAAGCACCTCGACTTGCTCGGAGGTCGTCGTAAGCCCTCCGATGCCCGATGCGACGATGGCACCAAATCGCTCCGTGTTATCGAGCGGTGTTGTCATCCCCGCATCGGCGACCGCTTCACGTCCAGCGATGAGAGCATAGTACAGAACGGGGTCCATCCGCTTGGCTTCACGCCGATCAAAGTGGTCGTTTGGATCGAGATTCTTGACCTCACCCGCGATCTGGCTACGGTAGCCCTCGGGGTCGAAATGCGTGATGCGCGTGATCCCTGACCTTCCTGCTACCGCCGCAGACCAACTCGTGGGGAGGTCGTTCCCCAACGGAGAAACCGCGCCCATACCCGTCACCACAACACGGACTGCCATCGATGAACCCTCCACGTGCATACATGCTCGAACCTATCACCGTTAGCATAAACACTAGGAGTGCGCCATGGTTACACCCTGAGAGACGGCGCAACGGCGATGCGGGACCGGTGTTACAGATCACAGACTGGCTCCGATAGGGAGGATAGATGCTCACCACACCACTGACGGAACTGCTAGGCATCCGGCATCCCATCATACAGGGCGGAATGGCATGGGTCGCCACCTGGGAATTGGCCGTGGCCGTCTCAGAGACCGGCGCGCTGGGTCTCTATGGCGCGGGCAACGCCCCGCCCGATCTTGTGCGCGATCAGGTGCGGCAGATCAAACAGCACACGGATCGCCCCTTTGGGCTCAACATACCCCTCTTTAGCCCCTTTGTGGACGACGTGCTCTCGATCTGCGTCGACGAGCACGTGCCCGTGGTGACCACGGGGGCAGGCAACCCGGCGCCTTACATGGACATGCTCAAGAGCGCCGGCATCAAGGTGATTCCGGTGGTGGCTTCGGCAGCACTAGCCAAGCGGCTAGAGCGCTCGGGAGCTGATGCCGTCATCGCCGAGGGCGCCGAGTCCGGCGGGCACATCGGCGAGGTGAGCACGTTGACGCTCGTGCCAGCGGTCGTGGATGCGGTGGAGATACCCGTTATCGCGGCAGGGGGCATCGCGGATGGTCGCGGTCTGGCTGCTGCGCTGGCCCTCGGCGCCGCTGGGGTCCAGATGGGCACGCGGTTCATCTGCACGGACGAGTGCATCGCCCACGCCAACTACAAGCAAGCCATCGTCAGGGCCAGCGAACGATCGACCATCGTGACAGGCATCTCGGTAGGCCACCCGGTACGTTGCATCAGAAACCCCATGGCGCGAGAGTTCGAGGAGCTGGAGCAAAGCGGCGCCTCTGACGAGGAGATCTTTGCCTTTGGCACAGGCAGATTGCGCATGGCAGCCATGGAGGGCAACACCACCAAGGGATCGCTCATGGCGGGGCAGGCATCGGGCCTGGTGCACGATGTCGTGCCAGCTCGTGAGCTGGTAGAGCGCGTCACGCGTCAGGCTGAAGAGACACTGGTCGCTCTAGGCAGAGGATGCGAGGAGCCTGTCCGATGACCCAAGCGCAGACCGACGCAGTCGCCCTCGTCTTCCCAGGTCAGGGCGCCCAATTCGTTGGCATGGGCGGGAGGCTCCTAGAAGATTCGCCCGATGCCAAGAGGCTACTCCAAGCTGCAGACGACATCCTAGGGATACCGCTCTCGCGCATCATCCAGGAAGGCCCCGAGGACGCACTGAATGACACGGCTATCACGCAGCCCGCCATTCTGGCTGTTACGGTAGCCTTGTGGCAAGCAGTTAAGGCACAACTCGGCGGGAGGCCTCCTGTCGCTTGCGTGGCAGGACACAGCCTCGGCGAATTCAGCGCGTTGACCGTCGCTGGGGCCCTGGATTACGAGGACGCTATTCGGCTGGTCCGTCGCCGAGGAAAGGCGATGGCTGCGGCGGGACAGTCCGCGCCCGGCGGCATGGGGGTCGTCTTGGGACTCGACGATGAGGAGGTTCGAGCCATCGTCGATGACGTCCACGGAGAGAGCCCCGGCGTCTGGGTGGCCAACCTGAACTGCCCGGGGCAGGTGGTCATCTCAGGACGCCAGAAGCCGCTCCAGAAGGCGCTCTCGCTCGCAGCAGATCGGGGGGCCAAGCGCGCGATGCCGCTCGCCGTCAGTGTGGCCTCGCACACACCTTTGATGGAAGACGCCACGCAAGCCCTTTCCGAGGCGCTGAAAGACGTCGCCCTTCAGGAGCCTTGGGCGCCTGTCGTCTGCAACGCCTGGGCGCAACCGATCCAGTCGCCAGATGACATACGGCAAGCACTCTTGGAGCAACTCACGCATCCGGTCCAGTGGACGCAGTCCGTACAGCGCATGCATCAGATGGGCGTTCGCACGATGCTAGAGATCGGCCCCAAAGCGGTGCTGGGAGGCCTCGTGCGTCGCATCGCCCGTGACATTGGGCGCCTTGCCGTCACGAACCTAGACGAAGCGGAAGCGCTGCAGGCGCAGGGGCTAACGGCATGAGAGACATGGCCGATCGCGTTGCCATCGTGACCGGGGCCTCCCGTGGCATCGGGCGCGCCATCGCGCTCTCCCTGGGGCGACGTGGCGCCAAGATAGTGGTCAACTATGCCCATAGCGCCGAGGCCGCGGAGGCCGTGGTGGAGGAGCTGATCCAGATGGGCACGGAAGCTCACGCGGTCCAAGCCGACGTTTCCATCCAGGAAGGAGTCTCGGCCCTCGTCAAGGCCTGCCTGGATCGCTTTGGCACGGTGGACATCCTTGTCAACAACGCCGGCGTCGCGCGCGACCAGCTCTCTATGCGACTAAAGGACGAGGACTGGGACGCGGTGCTGGCCACGGATCTCAAGGGTGCCTTTCTTTGCGCCAAGGCGGTGCAGCGTACGATGCTTCGCAAACGATGGGGGCGCATCATCAGCATCGGATCGGTCGTGGGACTCACCGGTAATGTGGGCCAGGCCAACTATGCGGCTGCGAAGGCGGGCCTGATAGGGCTCACCAAGACCTTGGCGCGCGAGCTTGGCTCGCGTGGCATCACCGCCAACGTCGTGGCGCCGGGCTTTGTTGAGACCGATATGACGGCATCGCTGGACGAAAGCTTGGTCGCCCAGGCTCGTGAGAGAATCCCCCTCGAACGACTCGGCTCCCCCAAGGATGTAGCGGCAGCTGTGGCGTTCCTGGCCTCGGACGAGGCATCGTACATCACCGGACAGGTGCTCTGCGTGGACGGTGGTCTTGCCATGTAGGCGATCAGGTCTCGGATCTTCTCCTCCTGATGGTCGGCGCTGTCCGTTCGGCCGGGCAGCGCCGACCGAGTTTTGACAGGGTTCTACGATGCAGTATACTGTGTGGCTGTGAAGGGGCTGTAGCTCAGCTGGGAGAGCGCATCAATCGCACTGATGAGGTCAGGGGTTCGAATCCCCTCAGCTCCAC
>CAYOBT010000226.1:0-4887 GCA_964402205.1 uncultured Anaerolineales bacterium | reverse complement strand
GGCCTTTGGGGCCGTACTCGTTGATGTACACAAACGTGGGGCTGACGATCTTCCCCACGACCTTCAGCCCCGCGCCGATTCCTTTGGTGAGACAAGTCTTGCCTGTACCGAGGGCACCCTCCAGACAGACAACGTCGCCCGGCCTCAGCAGCTCGCCGAGCCGTCGGCCCAAGGCGAGTGTCTGTTCGGGGCTACGGGTGATGACCTCAAAATCGCTTTCCGTGAGGATGGGCGTCACGGACCTCTCCGAATCCCTGCGCGGCCAAGCCCCCATTGGCCTGACGAGCACCTGCGATCACAATGCAGCGCCTCTTTGCGTACACGAGGCTTGCGCGAGTATCGCACAAGCCGGTGGCAGTGTCAAGGACAGTGCGCCAGTTGATCTCTACTCGGCATCGGGAGCGCAAGGCGATTGCGCATCTCCACCCAAAGGGAACGATCGCTCATAGTGCCAGGGAGATGCACCGGATTGACTCACCAGCCACATACAATCCACCAAGAATGACAGGTCCACTGGATGCGTGTCCGTCGCCACCAGGATCTCCTGACGTTGCGCATCGGAAAGCCCAAGACCCAGCGTCACGTGAGGATGGTAGTGGGCCAGAGTGAACTGAGCCACACGATCGTTTTCAGGGAGCACGAGCGGAAGCAGCTGCTTCAACAGAAAGCCTCGGAGCGCCATCACCCGCTCAGGGGTGACGACGTTCAGGTAAGCGACGTGATCGCCCGGGGTCTCAAAAACGCCTACCCCGTGCACGCGCACCTGGAAGGATTCCCAGCGTTGGCACGCGTCGGCGAGGATACCTTCGATGGGTTTCGTCGTATCGCGCCGAAGCCGAAAGGGGCCAAGCAACGTGATATGGTAACTGATGACAGGCTTGGTCAGACCAGAGAGACCGAGGTACGCATCCTCGATCTTGACCTCATGCTCCCGCGGCAATCGGATCACCAAAGCGTACCGAGGGCCTTGGCGAGCGACGCGTTCGCTCACGAGACATAGGCTCCCATCTCAGTGCAAATGCCATCCTCAGAAAAGGGGCCAACGCCTTGCCGATGCCATGCTTTCAGGTTGGCGAGAGCGTCCGCCGCTCGCTCTCGCAGCTCAGGGCTAGGATCCAGTGCCTCGAACTCGTCCTGATCCGCCACGACTTGCTCCCCGTTCACGCCTACGACAAGGTCCAGCTTCAGATCCCGCCAGCGGATCTGGTCACCGGTCATTTCTGCGGGCGCTGTCACATTGCAGTACCAGCCCTTGAGTGCCCCTGTCTCGTCGCAGACCCTGAACACGTTGAACCACGCGTCAGCATAGTAGAACTCGCACAGGCGATCGCCCGTCTCTAGGACAAAGGGTCCAACGTCGACAGCCTGCTCCCATTTCCAGCTGCACGCGGCCACGACGCCCTCGCCGTTCGCCCGGATCACACGACCGGTATACCTAGCCACCTGGTTTCCCTGCTCATCCATCTTGACGATGCGCACCGTCTCATCAGCTCGCATTCAGACCCCCAGGCTCTCCAAGAGCACCATCCGATAGTCGAGGAACGCGCTACCGCGGGTGATGTCTTCCGAGCGAGGCCGCGGTAGCTCGATCTGTAGCTCGTTGAGGATGGTACCCGGTCGCGATGACATGACAAAAACTCGATCGGCGAGATAGATAGCCTCATCCACATCATGCGTCACAAAGATCATGGTCTTGCGAAAGGTCTGCCAAACCTCTAGAAGCCATTGCCTCATCTCTCGGCGCGTCAGTGCATCCAAGGCACCCAGGGGCTCATCGAGCAGAAGCACATCCTGGTGGCACATGAGCGTTCGCAGCAAAGCAGCTCGCTGGCGCATACCGCCGGACAGCGTCGCCGGCAGACTGTCCTCAAAGCCGGCCAGCCCGAATCGCTCCATGAGATCGATAGCCTCGGTGCGCGCCTCATCCAGATCGCGGCCACGTATCTCTGGTCCCAGTAGCAGATTCTCGAGCAGCGTCCGCCACGGGAGGAGTAGATCCTTCTGTGGCATATACCCGATCTGACCCAGACGGGACGCCTCGTCGTGACCGTAGATCAGCACATGGCCGCTGTCGGGTCGCATAAGGCCGCTAACGATGTTAAGCAGGGTGCTCTTGCCACATCCGCTGGGGCCAATGAGAGACACAAACTGCCCCTCATCAGCCACAAGAGATGCATCGTGCAGCGCCTCTACCACATGGCCATCTACGCGAAACCGCTTGCTGACGCCTCTTACCTCGATGGGCGCTCTGGTGAGTTCTGCCATCTAGTCGGTCTCTAGGAATGCGTTGGTGAAGGCTTGATTGGGATCAACGGGCGTATCAAGCAAGTCGTTCTCTTCCATAAAGCTCGTGAAACGCTGCCACACGTTGGGATCCTGGACGCCCCAACTCGGCGCATCGTCTTGGTAGCGAGGACTTAGCCACTCTTGGCTGGCGCGGACAAGCTCCGGATCGCTCTCGGGCGAGTAGGCCAGCAGGATCTCGGCGGCCTCGCCCGGATGCTCGGCAGCATACTCGTAGCCACGTCGCGTCGCCCCCAAAAAGGCCTGGGTAAGCCCTGGCCTTTCGTCCAGCGTCTGCTCGCCAGCCACAATGACGGGTGTATAATAGTCTGGCACACAGCTTCCATACAAGGGCACCGTGGCTAGCTCAACCCCCTTGAGCTCGGCCTGCACACCATCCCACCCTAGAAAGATCCAAGCTAGGTCGACACGCCCTGCCAGCAGCGCCGGGAAGGCATCGAATCCCACGTCGATAAAGGTCACGGTATCCACGTCGGCGCCATCGCAGGCCATCAGCGCCTCTAGGATTGGCCGTTCGATGGGCAGGCCATAGGATGCGTAACGAAGCCCCTCAAAGTCGGCCGCCGAAGACACGCCAGACTCTGCCAACGAGGCAAAGGCCGAGGTGTTGTGCTGGATGATGGCAGCGATAGAGACGACGGGGATACCCGCAGCTCGGGCCACCGTCACCTCCTCTTGGAAGCTGACGCCGAACTCGGTGTTACCGGCGCCAACCTGCTTGAGGGCCGCGGATGGATCGGAGGGAATCTCGATGGTGAGATCGACGCCCTCCTCCTCGTACCAGCCCTTGTCCAGCGCGACATAGAACCCGGTGTGATTGGTGTTTGGCACCCAGTCCAGCGAGAGCGTCGCCTCTGTCGGCGCCAGCGTCGAGACCGGCTCCTGACGGCAGCCAGCCAGCGCACCAATCACCAACACACACGTTCCAAGGATGGTCACTAGTTTTCGCATCAGAATCCCCCTTTGGTGCGCCAGGTCAGCCGAGCTCCTCCCACCGCTCTGGGCGCACCGCATAGTACCAGCGCAACGTCACCCTTTCGGCCAACTGCACGCAGGCAAACAACACCCAACTCAGCAAAGCTACAACGAAAATACTGGCGAACACCCAGTCCGTTCGAAATGCGTTGGTGGCGCGAAGCATGAACACCCCCAGCCCCCTGCTAGCCCCGACCCACTCGCCGATGATGGCCCCAACGACGCTGTAGGTGATGCCGATCTTGATGCCAGAGAACAGTCCGGGCACAGCTCCGGGCCATCGCACCTTGGCGAATACCTGATTCGGGCTAGCTCCCATGGTCCGCACCAGCGCGATGAGATCGCGATCGGCCGAACGCAAACCGTCCGCGGTGGCGACAACGACGGGAAAGAAACACACCAACGCGACTACCAATACCTTTGGCCATATACCGTACCCGAACCAGATGATCAGAAGCGGTGCGATAGCAATGATGGGGACTGTCTGTGACGCCACCATCAAGGGATAGATGGCCCGCCGCACAACCGGCGAGCTATCCAGAGCCAGAGCCAGCCCGACGCCCGTTGCCAGGGCGAGCGCAAAGCCCAAGAGCGTCTCTAGCCCCGTCTGCAGCATGTGCTCAGCGATGAGAGCTCGCGCCTCCCATCCTGCCTGGACGATGCCGGTAGGCGATGGCAGCAGCCAAGGCTCCACATCCCAAAGATGCACGGCTAGCTGCCACAGCACCAAGAGAGCCAGCAAGAGCGCCGCCGGCGGACCATAGCTCGCGACGGCGTTTAGGCGCTTCCGTCTCGCAGAAGCCTTCGGCGTCGCCAAGCCCTCCGTCATTATGCGCTCTCTCCGTCGGTATCCGGCAAGGGGCACGCGTTAGAGACGGTCACCTGCATCACTGTGGGCCCGAGATTGGACGCAGTTTCGTAGCCTTGCCGCAACGCTTGCCAGATCGCCTCCTGATCTCCCCAGACAATAGTGCTCATCGTGCCGCTCTCGTACCGTACCCCACGCTTCTGTAGAACTCCGAGGAAGGCTCGGATGGCCGCGGCGGTATCTGTGCCGCCCAGTCCATACACGCTAATCTGCGCACTGATAGTGCTCACTTGTCTACCCTCCCAACCAACATGGCAGCTTGGTCTGGCCGCGTCAATCGACCCCAGAACTCGACCAACGACAGGAAGCGAGGCGAATGGGCATCGGGTGGCATGTGAACGCACGTCGTCAACTGCGGCGGACCGTATCGGCCCAGCCGGTCGACGAACTCGTCGCGCTGGTAAAAGTGGGCAGTCGCAAAGGGCGACGGTCCCTCATCGGCCTCGCGAACATAGGAGGCGTGCCAAGGCGTGCCTGCCTGCAACCGTGTCGAACGAGAGGGCGTTGATTGGTTGAGGGCGAACCCTTCCGTGGAGCCGGCCACACAAGGTCAGGAATGCTCGACCAGCCGAAACGCAGGACCGATCAAGGGCATTCGGCCCCGCTCGGACGTCGTCCCAGAGATGGACCGCGACTGCTTCAAAGGATGCGAACGGCGGCTTGGAAGTGGCTGATACGTGCTGCGGCAATTATCGCAGCTGTTTCCGCACTGCTTTACTTCGGCACCCCGATCGCTCTAG
>CAYOBT010000225.1:0-4969 GCA_964402205.1 uncultured Anaerolineales bacterium | reverse complement strand
CTTGACCTCGCCACGGGCCAGGTGCGCCCAGAGATGCCGCGAGTAGTAGGGCTGGCTGAACGCCGCGTTGCGCTCGGTCCAGAGGGCCGCGTGGCCCTGGAGCAGCATCGCCGTGACGGGGTCGTCGGGCGCTAGGACCTCGGCAAAGGCCAGGTAGAGCGGACCCAGCAGGCTGTCGCGGGCTGCCGCCGTCCCGTGGCTGGTCCACTCGCCGCCCTCGGCATAGAGGCCCACTGGCCCCGGAAAGCCCGCGAATGGCGCCAAGCTGGGGATCCAGGTGCCGTCGCCCAGCGGGATGGCCGGACCCTCGGCCAGGCCCTGACGCACGGCGGCCAGGATGTCCTTGCGCAGCGCCTCGGCCTCGGTGGAGAGGTGAGCGCCCTCTTTCGGATCCAAGGCCCAGAACATCTCGGCGGCCCGCTTGAGCCCCAAGTAGGCATAGGCGTTGAGCATGAACACGGGATAGTCGTCCTCGGGGTCGGCCACCTTGCCGTCGAGCATGCCATAGCCACGATCCCGCCGCGCCTCGACGAGGCCACGCGCGCGCCAATCCAGCAGGTACTGCGCCGATTTGCGCGTCTTGTCCGCGACGCGCGCCAACCAGTCGCGATCCCGCGTATAGCGCCAGTGCTCGCCCAGGCTCCACAGGGCGCAGCCCGTCTCGAGCATGTAGCCGCCAAAGTTCTGGATGAACCCGTCGTCGTGCTGTTTCTCTAGGAAATAGTCCAGCATCCGCGCGGCAACGTCGTGGCGGCCGAGGCTGTCGGTGAACTGGATGATAGGCGCGCTCTCGGAGCCGATGGGCGCGTACACGCCGATGGTCGGCGCCAAGGGACCATCGGGCTCCAGGCCATAGGCGACCAGGTCCAGGTGGAGCGTGCCGGCCTGGGCCATCTCGTCCAAGCGGCGCTCGGGCAGGCCCAAGCGGGCGGCGCCGTCGAGCTTGGCACGCCAGTGGCGTCGGGTGGCCTCCAACGAGGCGCGGTCGTCGGAAGCGGCGAGGGCCAGCGCCCGCTCCCGCGGGATGGGCCGATGTGGCACGCAAAAAAGCAACTCGGCGGCCTGGCCGGGCTGCACCAGCACCGCGACCTCTTGCTGGGGCATGGGAGCGCCGTTGAGCCGCGCCGTCACGTACGCCCGCCCCGACGCATAGAGGCCAAGGCCCGCCTCGCCGTCCCACTGGATGCCCTCCACCGGCGACCAAGGCTGCGACGCCCAGGGCCACGGCGCCTTGAACCAGGCATAGCGCGGCGTATCGGAGCGGTTGACCGCCTCCACGCGCAGATAGAGCACCGTCTCCTCGGGGCGATCGCGCTCCTGGGGCAGGATGGCGTCCACGGCGGCCTGCTGCTTCTCGGTGAACATGTGGCCCGCCGCGTGAGCGTCGGCAACCAGGTAGTGGGTGCCGCGGACAGCGTCGGCCGAGAGTAGCTGCCCCTCCAAGGCGCACCAGGCCGTGGCATCATAGAGGATGCCGCCATCGACGCGCTCCTGCCGCCAGATGGGCAGCACGCTCCCCTCCAGGCGGCGGTGGACGTCGTCCACCACGCCCCAACCGCGACCCAGCAGGTAGGCATAGCTCACGGGGGCGCCGTCGGTCTCGGGAAGCGTCACCCGCTGGCCGTGCCAACGCGGCAGGATCGCCTCATAGAGCCCCTGGCCCGGCACGCGTAGGCTCAGCTCAAAGATGCGCATGTCACGGCCGAGCCCCAACCAGATGGGGCAACGGAGCTCGCGAGTGGCGGCGGCGGCCGTGTCCCAATCCTCCTCGGGCTCGTCGGCGATGCGCTCCAGCCCGGAGCGCGCACCCGCCGCGTGGACGTTGGCCAGCACCTCGGCATACGTGCGTTCGTCCTCGGCGGGCAGGACCGCCACGCCATAGGCGGGGATCACGATGGGATGGGCAGCGCCGACATCTCGCAAAAAGAAGGTGAAGGAGCGCTCGCCGGCGCGCACCGTAACCCGCCCGGCATGGGCGCCGGGCTCGGGCTGGGCGTCGTGCAGGGCCAGCTCCAGGCGCAGCGGACCGGCGGCCCTGCGCCAACCCTCGCCCTGCCAGGATCCCTCGCCAAGCGCGATTCGCCCGGCTTGCAGGCGGCCGTGCGTCAGCTCGATGCTCCCCTCGGACGGCGCGTCGTCCCATACCAGCGCCACGTGCCTCTCGCCCATGCGAACCCCCTCCCAGATCACCATGCTTGCGTTTCGCCATGAGGATAGCCGAGACGGAAGGCGAACGCCAGTGCTCCCGAGCGCCCTTGCTATGGCGGCAGTTGCTTGATACTATCCTAGACACTTGACGCGAACCATCCCCAACCTTATCGAGTCTTTCACACAACCTTGACGGATGCCGACGGGCCACTACAATCGCATGGAATGTCCTACGCAGCTTTGGGTGGGTCCATGGGTTACGAGCCTGGCCGCTCTACAGGACGCCATCGCCGAGCCCTGGCGATCTTTCGCCAGCACGGAGGCACCCTGCGCACCAGCGAGGCCCTAGCCCGTGGCGTGCACCCCGCGACCCTGTATGAGCTACGCGATAGCGGCGCCCTCACCCGCCTCAGCCGAGGCCTGTATCGCCTGGCCGAGCTGCCGCCCATGGAGCGCCTCGCCCTGGTGACCGCCTGCCTGCGCGTGCCGCGGGGCGTCATCTGCTGCCGCTCGGCGCTGGCGTTCCACGGCCTGCTAGGCGAGGCACCCGTTAGCGTGGAGCTGGCACTGCCGCGCGGCCACCACGAGCCGCAAGTGCGCAAGCCCCCCATCGACTGCCACTGGTTCGCGGGCGGTGCCTACCGCCACGGCGTCGAGCACCACGCCTGCGACGACGCTGAGATCCGCGTGTACTCGCCGGCCAAGAGCGTGTGCGATTGCCTGAAGCTGAGGAGCCAGATCGGCGCGCGGCAGGCGGTGCAGGCGCTGCGGGCGTATATGCGGAGCCCCAGCTTTGACGCCGCCGCGCTGCTAGAGGCGGCCCGCATCTGCCACGTGGAGCGCCTGGTGAGCATCTATGCCGAGGTGCTGTAGGGCACTGCCAGCGCGTCTATGCGACACACTTGCTCCTTGACGCCCCCCCTGCCCCCTGCTACCCTCTCTGCGTTGCCGCCGACGAGTTGCCCCAAGGAGCGCTGCCATGCCTGACCATGCCCAGCCCGTCGAGGTGATCATCGAGATCCCGCGCGGGAGCCGCAACAAGTACGAGATGGATCACCACGACGGGACCATCCACCTGGATCGGGTGCTCTATTCGTCGGTGCACTATCCCACCGACTATGGCTTTGTGCCCCACACCATGGCGGCCGATGGCGACCCGCTGGACGTGCTGGTGATTGTGGAGGAGCCGACGTTTCCCGGCTGCCATGTGCGCGTGCGGCTCATCGGCGCGCTGATCATGCATGACGAGGCCGGCACCGACGAAAAGCTCCTCGCCGTGCCCATCGCCGACCCCCGCTTTGACAGCATCCATGACTTGGAAGACATCGGCCCGCACTGGCTGGCCGAGATCGAGAACTTTTTCAATACCTACAAGTTGCTAGAGGACAAGACCAGCGAGGTGCAGGGGTGGCGGGGTCCGCAAGAGGCGGCGGCGATTCTGGAGCGGTACCGACTGGACGACGACTGACGCAGTGGCCGGCCAAGCCCGCTGGAGCAGCCCTCGCCCAGCACAACCTGCCGGCAGCGCTCACCCCTCGGGTGCCACGTCATCCAGCACATAAGCGGACAGCCACGCCTCGACCGCCGCCATATCGATCTCCTTGTCGCCCTTGAGGGACCGCACCGACCGATCCTCCGACTGTTTGCAGGCTCGCGGTGGATCGCCCCAGAACCATTTGGTGGCGACCACCTCGCCCGTTCGGGCCTCCACCAGGGTCAACTGGGCTCCAAAGCGGTAGCGCTTGATCGCCGCGCCGCCGGCATAGCTGCAGGTCTCGATGAGATCGCGCTCGATATCGCCAAAGCAGGCCACCAGCTCGGTATCGTCCTTTGATGCTGGTCGCCATTCGGGCGGCAAGCGATGGACGGTCCGCCCCCGATGCAGCACCACCGCCGGATGCGCGCCCGGATGCGGCGCATAGGCCGCCGCCCCAGTGACGCCCTCCCCCGCGCAAGCGGCCCGGACACTCGTCTTGGTGCCGACGCCGAGTATCAGAACCAAGACCGCGGCGGCCCCAAAACCGACCGCATAGCGCAGGTCTTCGTTCCTCCGTCGCTCGTACTTGGGCGTGGCCAGCGTCGCCATCCACACCCCGCAGGCGGCCATGCCAAGGTACCCGACCACCAGCCGCCACCAGATCATCCACCTGAGGCCCGGCATGAACACGCCAAGGCTCAGGAGCAGGCCAAGGACGGCCAGCAGCCAGAGGGGAAGGTATCGTTTGATCATCCTGAGGCGCCTGGCCTTATCGAAGCGAGCTTGCGCCGGTGTGCGTTCTGCCATGATGCGATCCCCCCTTGCGTGCATCCTGTGGCCCCCATCGCCCCCGTCGGGCAGGAGGATAACCGAGACCCGTCGCAGGCACAAGGCCGCCAGCTTGAAGGCGGGGGAGACATTTGAGCGGTGGTCTTTACACACAACCCATAACAACCCCGCCAGACGTTGCCATTTATTCCTAAACGTATTATGGTGGAGCTGAAGGGATCGAGTACATCCCGATACGACCAATACGAGCCAAGACTTGCATGTGAGGCTCCAGCCAAACGGGAGGCATTCCATGGGCACGTTTCACAGCGTCGCGATGGTCGCGGTGTGTATGATGGTGGTGGCGGCTGGGTGCGGCGTGCCGACACCACAAGCCGTGGCCGAGCGTGCCGTGACGCGCGTGACGGCGACGCGTGCCCGAACCGATGGATGACGCTAGTGGAACGCAAGCTCGCGGAGGAGTACGACGTCACACCTGGGAGAGCTGCGGAGATCCGCGCAGGCGTCCTAGGTACTACCTTTGGAGCGCTTTTCGAGCGGCAGACCTGATGGAGG
>CAYOBT010000224.1:0-4983 GCA_964402205.1 uncultured Anaerolineales bacterium | reverse complement strand
TGGAGGCCCCCTCGAGCATGCATAAAGTACCCTCCGATACCGGCATCATCCATCAGGGCGATCTGGCGACGGGTTTCGGGTACAGAGAGCTTCTCGTTCCAGGACCAGAAGGGAATGGGCCGATACCGCTTGGGAGGATTCTCGAAAGCTCGCTTCTCGATGGCGGCCATGGATGCTTGTTCCTTTCCTGGATAGCTCCAGACACACGTGCAGACATTATAGGGGAGTGCGCTCAAGGGACCAACCTCACGCGTTCGTTAGCAGAGTTCGTTGACATAGCTTGGGGGCCTAGCTACAATCGGCGCGATTGTGCGTGCAGGCACTGCAGCAACGATAGACGCTTCGGGCCCTGCGATGCTGCAGGCTTGGGTCAGTAGCCGTCCGGAGTGTGGGGAGCTCTGCATTCTTGCAACTGTATGTAAGCGTGGGGGGGCTGGGGCGATGGTGACCTTTCGTAGCGATTTGGATTCGGCGAACCGTTTCGTGGCGATGGCGAGGGAGCTCTGGGAGGACCGCCACGGCAAGCTTCTGCACAAAGATCCGTCATTGAGGGGGGAACATGACGCGCGCATCCCCCCAGAGGTTGAACGCTACTGGGATGATGCGAAGCAAGTGTTCGACCGAGGTGATGTGGTGTGCGCTGAGGTTACAGGCTGGAATAGGGGTGGCTTGCTCGTCCGCTGGGAGCACCTTCAGGGCTTTGTCCCCGCCTCTCAGATGAGCGACGTCAAGATCCTAAGCGAGGATGACGATCGCGAGGTGCAGTTGGCTCGCTGGGTGGGCGAGGAGTTGGATCTCAAGATCATCGAGCTGGATCCAACGCGGAACCGGCTCGTGTTCTCGGAACGCGCGACGCGGTGGGGCCCGAGAGATGGCGATCAGTTGCTGGCGGAGGTAGAGCCTGGCCAAATCCGCGAAGGTAGCGTCAGCAACCTCTGCGACTTTGGCGCGTTCGTCGATCTAGGGGGCATCGATGGGTTGGTGCATCTATCCGAGCTGTCGTGGCGGCGCGTCAATCATCCGTGCGACATGCTAGAGATCGGAGAGCGGGTCCGCGTACGGGTTATCGGCGTGGACCGCGATCGCCGACGCATTGCGTTGAGTATCAAGCAGCTACGGCCCAACCCCTGGGACATGGTGGACCAAAAGTACGAACTGAACCAGGTGATCGAAGCGAGAGTGACGAACGTGGTTGACTTTGGGGCCTTTGCCCAGATCGAGGCAGGCCTCGAGGGATTGGTCCACGTCTCGGAGATTCCCGAGTCGCTTGGTAGCGACCCCGCAGAGATCGTACGTCCTGGGGAGCAGATCCGCGTTCGGATCATCCGAATCGACAGCGATAACCAACGGTTGGGCCTGAGTATGCGTGGGGTGGATGGTGATCCGCCGATCGCGCCTGATGACTCTGCCGACAGCGCGCCCACGTTCCTGTACTGATGGCGGCTCTAGTGGACGAGAGAGGGGCCTAGGCCGTGTCGCCCAAGTCTCCGCGAAAGGCCACAAGAGGCAGGCGCCGGAGCTCTGAGACACCCTCTGCCAAGCTCAAGCAGCTGCTGATGCAGCGGGAGGTGTGGGGGCTTCTGGTCACCGCCTTGAGTCTGGCTGCGTTGACAGCGCTTTTGCTTCCCGAGCAGGGCAAGCTGGGCGAGGCTTGGTCGCGCTCCCTCCGCCAGATGTTTGGTGCCGGCGCCTATCTCGTCGTCTTGCTCTGTGTGGCTGGCGGGGTGGTGGTGCTATGCTGGGAGCGCGTCACCTCGCGTCTCCAACCAAGGCCTAGCGCTGTGCTCGGTGCGGAGCTCGCCTTTTTCGGAGGGCTTGGCTTTCTGCACCTTGTGGCAGCAGCAGATGTGGACGTAGCGGAGCAGATGGCCTTGGCAGGCCGGTGGGGCGGCCATGTGGGCTGGGCGTGGTATCGGCTCCTTGCGCCCTCGCTTGGCCGAACCCTATCGGCACTTCTACTGCTTGGCCTTGCAGGATTTGGGCTGGCTCTGATCGTCGATTTGCGGTGGCCTCAAGCCGTCTGGGGGATCCGCTGGTCTGCAGCATGGTTGGGCGTATCGGCGCGCCGGTTGCTCGAGCGTCTTGCAGAGGGCCGCACCACAGCGTCTCCACAGCCAAAAGAGGCCGAGGCGATGGATATCCGCATCCATCTTCCCGAGTATGCGACGCTGGCATCAGAGCCAGACGATGCATCGACAGAGGGCGCATCCGAAGAGCCAAAGCCCAAGCCTCGCGCTCGTTCGGTGCCCAGAACGCCCAAGGGGTTGCCCAGCCTGGAGCTGCTCGAACAGGATGGCGGCGACACTGCCGATGACGCGGGTACGCGCCATCGGGCCCAGGTCATTGAAGAGACGCTGGCTGCTTTTGGTGTCCCCGCCAAGGTGGTCGAGTGGCACCGTGGTCCTGTGGTGACCCAGTTTGGCGTCGAACCCGGGTTCACCGAGTACCAGGATCGGGACGGCGAGACACGTCGGCAAAAGGTGCGCGTTAGCAAGATCAGCGCTCTCTCCAATGATCTCGCCTTGGCGCTGGCGGCGGCGCCCATCCGCATTGAAGCCCCAGTGCCAGGACGTTCGGTCGTTGGCATCGAAGTGCCGAATGGCGAAAAGACCCTTGTAGGATTGCGGGGCGTTCTCGAATCGAGAGCGTTCCGGCGCCAGCGCGGAAGGCTGCGGATCGCCTTGGGCCGCGATGTCTCGGGAGAGCCTGTCGTGGCCAACCTGGAGACCATGCCGCACCTTCTCGTAGCTGGGGCGACAGGATCTGGCAAGAGCGTTTGCCTCAATGCCATGATCGGCTCGTTCTTGCTCACTTGCTCGCCTGAGGAGCTGCAACTCTTGTTGGTAGACCCAAAGCGTGTGGAGCTCACCAACTATAATGGTATCCCACACCTGGTGGCTCCCGTCGTGGTAGAAGTGCAAAAGGTAGTGGCAGCGCTACGATGGGTGGCGCGCGAGATGGATGGCCGCTATGCCAAGTTCGCCGAGGCCGGCGTCCGCAATCTTGCTGCTTACAACAAAAAGGCTCGCTCTCGAGAGCAAGACGCCCTGCCCATGATCGTGGTGATCATCGACGAGCTGGCGGACCTGATGCTCAGCGCAGGTGACGCGGTCGAGGCATTGCTCTGCCGCATCGCGCAGATGGCACGCGCCACGGGGATTCACCTGGTCGTCGCAACGCAGCGCCCTTCCGTGGATGTCATCACTGGTCTCATCAAGGCCAACTTCCCGTCGCGCATTGCGTTTGCGGTGAGTTCGCAGGTGGATTCACGGGTTATCCTAGACTCGCCTGGTGCCGAAAAGCTGCTTGGCGAGGGCGATATGCTCTACATGGCGCCCGACACGGCCAAGCTCAGACGCGTGCAGGGTTGTTTCGTATCTGACCGGGAACTCCAGGCGCTGGTTGCGTTCTGGAAGGACCAGCTCTTGGACGAGGAAGCGCCTGTCGATGAGTCGCCTCCCTGGGAGGGCCTCGAACTCTCTGTGGACGATGACGACGACGCTTTGCTCCAGGAGGCCATCGAGCTTGTGCAGGATCACGGTCAAGCTTCCGCATCGTTCTTGCAGAGGCAACTCCGCGTGGGCTACCCGCGGGCGGCAAGGCTCATCGACGAGCTTGAGGAAATCGGTGTGGTAGGCCCGGCACAGTCGGGTGGACGCTCGCGGGACGTGCTCGTGACCGAGAGTGCGGAAGGAGAGACCCCGCTGCAACAAGGCGAGGGGGCAGAAGGCAAGGCCGATGAGATGCTGGAAGAGCAGTGATCCGCATCGGGACGAGTGGTTTCTCGTATGACGATTGGGTTGGCCCCTTTTATCCGGCGGGCCTAGCCAAGAGTGATTGGCTTCGATTCTATGCGCGCACATTCGACACCTTGGAGCTGAACGCATCGTACTATCGCATGCCAGACGCGCGTACGCTGGAAGCTATGTCCGCCAAGGTGCCCGAGGGGTTTCAGTTCACGCTCAAGGCACATGGCAGCATGACGCATGCGCGTGACGCGGACCAGACGAGCTATCGGGCCTTTGTAGTGGCGCTGGCTCCATGGCGCGAGCGCGACCAACTCGGCTGTATCTTGGCGCAGTTTCCGCCCACGTTCCAGCATAGCGAAGCGAACCTGGCCTATCTGAAGGGATTGCGCGAACGCTTTGGCGAGCTCCCGCTGGCTGTGGAGATCCGTGATCGCAGTTGGATCCGCCCGTCGTTCTTCGAGGCGTTGCGGCAGGCCCATCTCGGCTATTGCTGCGTCGATCAGCCGAGATTCAGATCGCTGGTCCCTCCTCTCGCAGAGGTGACGGCCAGCCCTGCCTATGTGCGACTGCATGGCAGGAACGCGGCCAAATGGTGGCGGCACGAGCACGCCTGGGAGCGCTATGACTATAGCTATAGCGCCCAGGAGTTGGCTCCCTGGGCTCGGCGCGTGCGAGAGCTCGAGCATGAGGCAGGCACGGTGTACGTCTTTGCGAATAACCATTGGCAGGGGCAGGCTGTAGACACCGCAAGGCAGTTGCGACTGCTCTTGGAAGAGAATCCTCCCGCTGCCTAGGGATCGCTCGCCGCTGGTGGTATACTATGGCTGCTCTTCGGTTGCACCCTGCTTGGAGGCGGAGCCAACGTGACGAACGACAATGACGCTTTGTGCCGCGCTTGGGCGCAAAGATTGCGGCAAACTGGGCTCGCTCCTGTCGCCGTTCTAGCGCTGGAAATGTGCAAGCCGGCCGGGGTGTTCTGCGGACAGATGCTCGAGATGGCATCTGCGCTGGGTGGCCCTGGCTTCAGCACCCTCGGCAGGCTGTTTGCGCGGCCCGGGGGGCTCGCGGCCTTGCAGGCTCTCATCTCCGGAGAAGCGAGTTCGGTGGAGGAGGCGCTCGAACGTGGTTGAGCCGATTCTGGCATCGCTGGACGTGAGCATGGCAGCCGTCATCGCGTTGGGCAGCGCTGTGGCCACGCTGATCGTTGCGTTGCTCTCACGGCGGGCTCGCAGGG
>CAYOBT010000223.1:0-4992 GCA_964402205.1 uncultured Anaerolineales bacterium | reverse complement strand
CGTGAGAATCGAGAACAGCACCCCGATCCCCATCGTCGAGGCAAAGACCAGCGATGCAAACCCATCCAGCATGGACTTGATGGCCAGCAGCGTATAGTCACCCGTCAGACCGTCCTGGATGGCCCCTAGGACTGTCATCGGGCCTACGCAGAACACCAAGCTAGCGGTGACGAATCCCTCGGTGAACAGACCAAGCCCGCTGGTGCCCAGGCGACGTGCCGTGAGCTCCTTAAGCCGGTCACCTGCGCGCGACAGCCGCTCATCGATGCGCCACCACTCACCGAGTATGCCTCCCACCAGCAGGCTGCCCATCACGAGCAGGATGTTCTCCGTCTCGAGGGCCATCTGCACGCCGGCCAACATTGTTACCAGACCAAGTCCGTGTTGCACCGTGTCGCGGATGCGGGGAGGAAAGCGCCGTCCCAGCCACGTACCGATGCCGCCGCCGATAAGGACGGCGGCGGCATTGATCAGCGTACCAATCATCTTCAGCCGTCAGTCCTGTCTTGTGCGCTAGCCCTCAAAGAAGGGCAGCTCCTCTTCGTCAAAGTACCAGGCCCCATCGGTCTGGAGGAACTCGTGGCTCTTTTGCAGGAAGGCGTAATGCGCATCCTCCCAGTCGGCAAGAGATTCCCAAAGCTCCTTGGCCTCAGGCGTCTCGGCTGCTTCGGCGTTGGCCTTGTACTGCGTGTATCCGCGCCTCTCAAAGTCCATCGCGAGTTCGAGGGCTTTGACGTCACTGGCATCGTCAGGGATGAGCTGCTCGGCCTCCTCGGCCTCAGGAAAGATGCCGGTTGAAGCTGCCGACTCGGCCATCTCGATGGCATCATCTGGCGACAACCATCCGCCATCCTGCTGCAGGCTGGCATACTGTCCGCGCAGGATGTCGAGATGCTTGCCTTCCTCGTCCACCAGGCTCTGGAACACGCGCTTGCCGTCCTCAGAATCGGTACGGGCCACGGCCTCTCGATAGAACCGTTGTCCCCAAAGCTCGGTCTGCATGCCTTGCTTCAGGATGTCGAGATTCCCTTCCAGATTCATACGAATCTCCTCTCTTCTATGGGGCGCCGCTACACCCAGCCACCCATGGCGGTGAGCGACTCCCAATTTGCCATCAGCAGATCAAAGTGGCGCATCTCGGCTCTGGCGAGCCAGGTATACATGGCTCGGCCCGCCTCATCTACCGTGGATTGCGCTGCGGCTCGGTAGAGGTCATAGCTGCGTATCTCGTTGTCGAGCGCCATGTGCAAGACTTCGAGCTCGTTGGTTGCCTGATCGGCTGCCTTGCGAGCGGCCTCGGCTTCAGGCGGGAAGAGCTTCTTGCCGAGGTCGATGTCTGGCACGTGAATGTCTGGCAGCAACAGATAGCTGCCGCCTCCCTCGATGGCGCGCAGCTGCCGCTGGATCATCTTGGCGTGCTTGATTTCATCGTCGGCCAGCGATTCGAACATCGCTTTGCCCTTTTCGTCGACCGTGTCTTGCGCAGCTTGCAGGTAGAACGCGCGCCCTTCCTCCTCCAAGCGCAATGCTTGGGTCAACGCTTCCAGTGCGGCATTCTTGGCTGACATGATTGTCCTCCTATTCGAGCTTGGGGGTCTTCACCATGCGTTTCGCTAGAGTGCGACGGTCACTGTGAGACGTTGGCCATCACGGGCGTATTCGATGGGTACTTGCCTCCCTTTGGGGACGCGTGCCAAGAGCGTCTGTAAGGCTGTGGCGGAGCGGACCGGGTTCCCAGCGATGGCGACGATCACGTCGCCCGCACGCAGGCCGGCGCGCTCGGCAGCGCTGCCCGCCTTGACGCGCCCCACATAGGCGCCAGTCCTGAGTTTCGTCTTGCCAGCAGCGGCCATGTCGGCGGCATCGGCGACGAGAGCTCCCAATCCCTTGGGTTTGCGCTTGCTCAAAATGGCGTCCAGCCGGCCGCGGTCGAACCCAACGACCATTTGGCCGTCGATATCCACGACAGGCACGCCTCGTTGGCCTGACTTTTGCACCATCTCGTGCGCGGCCATGGCATCGCGGGAGACATCCACATCCCGAAACGGAATGCCTCGCGCCTGCAGGTACTCTTTGACCTGACGGCAGTAGGGGCAACTGGGCGTGCTGTAGACGGTGACGCTCACGGCCATCTCCTAGGCGAGTTCCTGAAGGAGCTGCCGATAGTCCTCCGAGGGCCTGGTGCGTAGGGGCTGCGCTGCCAGTGGACCGGCCTCTAGCGTGGGCACTTGCTCCTCGTACGAGGGGACATCCTCCGTGCGGTAGATAATGCCCAGCGGGATACGCTCGCCGCCAGGGTACTCGAACGCCCGCGCCATGGCCGCCATCCGGTCGCTCGGGTCGTGTCCCTCGTCCTCTAGCTGGTAGGTGTGCTCCGTGAACCAGTCATAGTCCATGCCCTTGTTGAAGGTGACGCACGGCTGCATCACGTCAATGAGCGCATACCCACGGTGCTGGATGCCTTCGACCATCAGTTCGATGAGATTCCGCAGATCCAGCGCGAATCCGCGGGCCGCAAACGTGGCTCCCTGCGAGAGCGCCAAGGCAAGCGGATTCACGGGACGATCCAACGCCCCGTGAGGCGACGTTTTCGTGCGAAAGCCAGCCTGGCTGGTGGGGCTGTACTGCCCCTTGGTCAAGCCATAGACGTGGTTGTCCTGCACGATATCGAGGATGCCGATGTTCCTGCGCACCGCGTGCATCATATGGTTGCCACCCATGCCATAGCCGTCCCCGTCGCCATGGACACAGATGACGTGCATGGCGTGGTTGGCCAGCTTGTAACCCGTGGCGACCGCCAGGGCGCGTCCATGGAGGGTGTGAAGGCCGTTGATGGTCATATAGTCATTGATCTTGCTGCCGCAGCCTATGCCGCTTACGAGCATCACCTCTCGCGGCGTCAGATCCGCCTGCACCAGTGCACGCTTGAGAGCGTTCCAGATGCCAAAGTCGCCGCAACCCGGGCACCAGGTGGGGCGAATATCGTTGGAGAAGTCGGTGACCGTGGCCATGTGGCTACCCCCCGAAGCTCTCTAGAATATAGTTGGCCGTGAACCCTCGACCGTCATACTTGCGGATGGATGCGTTGGCCCGAATCCCTACCTCGTCCCAGAGATGGCGCTCTAGTTGCCCCTCCACGTTGCCCTCAACGGTCACAATCCGGCGGGCCGTTGATAGCGCGTCTCGTGCGGCACTGACCGGCAGCGGGGCCAGATCGGTGAAATGAACCATGTTAGCGCTATCGCCGCCGCGGTTGAGTGCGTCCACGGCCTCACGCACTGCGCCATAGGTGGAGCCCCACGACACAAAGGTGATCTCGGCATCTTCGAGGCCATGCCGCAACGGCGGCTGCATCTCGGTCAAGGCGTGCTCGAGCTTGCGCAGACGTTTGTCTGCCATCGCGGCGCTTATGTCGGGGTCCTCGGTGATGTGCCCGTCTTCGCGGTGCTCGTTACCCGTGGTCAGGTAGACCGCCTTGGGGCTGATTCCCGCTATCGCGCGCGGCGAGACGCCGTCGTCCGTAAGGGCGTACCGCTTGTAGCTGTCGACCTTCTCGAGATCCTCTGCCGCGAGCCACTTCCCTCGATCGATGGGGACGTTTTGCACGTCAAAGGCGCTGGAGTCCACGCTCCAGATGCTGGCAGCTGCGTACTGGTCCGAAAGAACGATAACCTGCAACTGGTATCGCTCGGCGATGTTAGAGGCGCGGATGGCTGCTTCAAAGAAGGCCTGGGGCGTGTGCGGTGCCAGAACGACCCTCGGGAACTCGCCGTGGCCGGCGTGCATGGCCAAGAAAAGATCCGCCTGGGCGGTGCGCGTGGCTAGGCCGGTCGCCGGGCCCGGTCGTCCCGCGAGATAGATGACCAGGGGCGACTCGGTCATGCCCGCGAGGCTCAGGCCCTCGCTCATCAAGTCAAAGCCGCCACCTGAGGTAGGCGCCATGGCGCGCACGCCGGCGTTCGCGGCACCCACACACATGTTGACGGCCGCGATCTCGCTCTCGGTATGCTTGACGACGAGGCCCCAATCATCTGCGTGAAGAGCCATATACTCGAGAACCGAGGTGGCCGGTGTCATCGGATAGCCAGCGACGAACTTGCAGCCCGCCACCAGCGATCCCATGGCGAACGCTTGGTTACCGCTGAGGACGACGCGTGTGGGTGACTCTAGCGGCTCTAGCTTCCACAGGAACGAGGGTGGCGACGCCTCACGAGCCCTGGCAAAGGTGGCCTCAGCGACGCGCCGGTTCGCATCGACCACATCGGAGCCCTTCTTGGCAAAGTTCTCCCCGACGACCTCGACAACGGCCTCAAGGGGCAACTCGGTGAGGGCGGCGGCCGCCGCTAGAGCCGCCGTGTTGACCATGACTTCGCTGCCCTCATCCTTGGCAATCTGCAGGAGAGGCAGCTGCATCACGTGAACGTCGCGATCTTCCAGGAGCTCCTCACTGTAGGATTGCTCTTCGTCGATGATGATGGCGCTACCTGGCGTGAGGCTATCCGCGTGGCGTTCGACGGTTTCCCCCGTCAGGGCAATCAGGACCTCGACGTGGTCTGTCGTGGCCAGGACGGGTTCTTTGCCCACGCGGATGGTGAAAAAGTTGTGGCCACCTCGAATGCGCGAGTAATAGTCGGGCACGCCGCACACATGGAGTCCGGAGCGGGCCAGTGCCTTGGCAAAGCCCGCTCCACCTGACTCGACTCCCTGACCGGCCTCGCCGCCGATGCGGAACGTCATGTCGTTGATGGGCATGATGCCTCCTCTGGATTCCGGCAGCTAGGCTGTACATAGCCGCGGACGGCCCCGAACCCTAGGCTAGGACGCAGATCGCCTCGGGTCGCTTGATCCGCAGGGCCAGTGTCTCAAAGATGCGGAAGCGGTGGTCCAGACCCTCGTTCCCGAGGTAGGCCGTGGCGATGTCCTGGCCGAGCACAATGTCGGCATTCCAGGCGCTGGCGCCTACGAGGAGCGCCTTGTCGTCCGGCAGTTCCG
>CAYOBT010000222.1:0-5016 GCA_964402205.1 uncultured Anaerolineales bacterium | reverse complement strand
TGGTGGGCGAGCAATGCCGTCGTCATCAGTAGGATGCCCAGGATCAGTTGGGGGAGCCGCTTGGGTCGTTTCATGGGCTATTCTTGTGTCTCTATCGGCGCCAGCATACCACGTGCCGTGCGATCATCTGTGAAGGGGGCGTAAAATCGGGTTGACGCATAGCAGGCGAGGATAGGTACCTCGGCTCCGTGCGTCAACCCAGAGGTCAGGACCTGGCGCAGCCACGCGCGGCCTAGGTGAGGCTCTCGCCCAGCTTGAGCGCCTCGAACACGCGAATGCGCGCCAGCAGGTACACGATGACGCCGTTGGTCAGCACCGACGCCACCACCATGACCGCGGCCGCGCGCGCCACGTCGGCCCAGGCAGGCACGATCTGGAACGGCGGCACCATCTCGCTCTCGCGCCAGCCGATCTGCAGGTAGGGCACAAACAGCTCGGACACCAGCATGCCGATGCCCAGGCCCACCACGATGCCGCCCAGCGTCACCACGGCTCGCTCGATGCTCAGCGAAGACGCCACCTGGCTCTGGAACAGCCCAATGGCGCGCGCCAGCCCGAACTCGATGGTCCGCTGGCGGAACGACATCAGTGCGTTCAGCGCCTGCGCCAGCACGCTCAGCCCCACCGTGATGATGAACCCCACCGACAGGAACCCAAACACGCCCATGCGGTCCTTCTCGCGGCGGGCCTCGTCCACCAGCTCCTCGGCGACCTGCATCTCCACCACATAGATGCCCTGGTCTTCCAGGTTCTCCTCGAGCTCCTCGGGATCGACGCCGGGCGCCGTCTCGAGCCAGACGCGGTAGGGGAGCTGCTCTCCTGTGACCTCAAAGATGTAATCCAGGTTGGCCACAAAGACGGGGCTGTGGTACGGGTAGGCCGTGGGGAAATAGCGCACCACGCCCACCACCACAAAGGGCGCCGTGGCGTCTAGGAATTCGGTGTTGATGTGGATGCGCACCGTATCGCCCACGCGGAGGTTCGTCTCGGCGGCGGCCTGCTCTGTGATGAGGACGCCGTCGCGCTGCACGGCCAGGCGGTTCATCAAGGCGCCCAGCGACTCGTTGGCAAAATCCTCACGGAAGAACGCGACCGGCCCCAAGTAGCGATAGTCCACGCCATAGATCAGCCCGATGCCCGAGTGCTGGTCCACGCGGGCGCGATAGCGGCCCACCCGCGCGGCGCCCTGCACGCCCTCTACCTTCAGGTGCTCCTCGATGGGTGGCAGGGTCCAGCCGGCCTCGATGAGCGACTGTCCCACCGACGCGGCCACGTCGCCCACGCCTTCCTGATACACGCTCTCGGCGCCCGTCTCGCCGGTCTCTACCAAGGCCACATCGGCGCCCACGTCAAAGCGGACGCGGTCCACCTCGTTGGCGTCGATGGTGCGGGCCGCCGACGCGGTGAACGTCCCCAGGGCCGTGGTGAGGAGCACGATGGTGAGGAGCGGCGCGTGCCGATGGGCCGAACGCGACAGGTGATGCAACGCCAGCAGCGACGACACGCCGCCGGTCTGCTTGGCAATCCAATCGGGCAGGCGCACCAGCCAAGGGAAGAGCCGCACCATCAGCAAGCTCAGGGCCAGCACAAAGAACGACGGCACCAGGAACAGCAACGGGTTGCTGACGGCCGAGTCCGACGACTCGAGCACTGCCAGGCTGCCCTCAGCCTCGAGCACATAGAGGCCATACGCCGCGATGCCCACCATCAACACATCCAGGTAGAGGCGCTGCCAAAGCGGCGGTGCCGTGTCCCCGCGGGCGATCTGGGTGCGCATGGCGACTACCGTCACGCGCGAGGCGCGGATGGCGGGCATCACGGTCGCCGCCATGGCGACGACCAGGCCCCCCGCTGCAAACAGCCAGCTCTGGGGCGTGAACGTTGCCACGATCTCGGTGCGCGTCGAGAACGCCAGAAAGCCATAGGTCCCGCCGATGGCCTGCGCGAACAGCCTCCCCAGCGGCGGGCCAGCCGCCAACGCGATGGCGGCCAGGATCGCGGCCTGGAGCAGATAGGTGGCAAAGACTTGGGCGCTGGTGGCGCCACGGCTCTTGAGCATGGCAATCTGCAGCCGCTGCTCCTGGACCGCCGCCGAGGACATGGTGCTCACAAAGTAGGCCACCAATCCCAAGAACGGCACCAGGAAGCTCAGCAGGCGCAACGTCTGTGCCCTGGCCTCGCGCTGGTACGCTTCCAGGACCCTCTCGGGCGAGCTGGCCACGTCCATCAGCGGGAGATAGTTCTCCAGGCGGAGGCGCATGCGCGTAAAGCCCTTGAGCAGATCGGGAACGTTGGCCGTGTGGATATAGTCGCGATCGAGGGCCAGGTACCAGCGCATGGCGCGCAAGGGTTGGGGCACGCGCTCGGCCTCAGCGAGCTGCAAGTAGCTGGCCTCGTCCATGATAAACAGATCGGCGACCTTGTTCGGGAACAGCGTGTACCAGAAAGGCTCCTGGGCCTCGTCCACCCGCCAGATGCCCACCACACGGACGCGGTACTCGGTGGTCGCCGTGTCGGCGATCTCGTCCCGCTCCAACTCGGTGTAGACCAGCTCCCGCTCGTCGCCCAGATCGACGCCCGTGGTGTTGGCGTACTCTTGGCTGATCACCACCTCGATGGGTTGGTCGCCGCTGGTCCAAGGCTCGGGCATGCGGCCCGCGGCCAGCGTCGTGCGGCCCTCTAGCCCGACAAAGGTGCCCAAGCGGGCCGCGCCAGAGCGGTATTGCTCGCCCGGCAGCCGCACCTCGAACGAGGCGCTGGCCGCATAGTGGACGTAATCGCCATAGGGGACGCCCAGCTCGCGCGGGAGGACGTCGTCGATGTAGGTGCGGACGGCGTCATAGCGATCCCACTCGGCCGTGGTGTTGCCCGTGCCGACCCAGAGCAGCTCCAAGCCCGCGCGCGGCAGATCATAGGGAGAGCCTTCGAGGTCGGTAACGAGGAGCTGGCGGTTGACCGCCTCCGAATACATGGGGATGGCAGAAGCCAGCGCCACGAACGCGATCCACCCCAGCAGCAGCGATACGGTCAGCCCTCGCTGCGAGAGCATACGTCGGAGCACAATGTGCGCGATGCTCGCGATCCAGCCAAACAAACGCAAGACGGATCCTTTCTTATCGGTGCATGGGCTTGTAAAGGCTGCGTGACACGGGGGCCATTATAGCATGGCCATGCGCGCTGTGGCGAAACGCGCCGGTCAGCTTGACGTACGTCGACGCAGTGTGGTAGGATAGGCATGTTGCTCGCGGACCTTGTTCTTCTTGGCACGAGCAATAGGCAACGTTGCTTCCCGCTGAGGGTTCTTGGCTGCCCAGCGCGGCAAGGCCTCACGTGGGATGCGCCGGTAGACCGTCTAGAAGGGGGGAGGGCTATTGGAGCGAGCCCGGGATCGCATCGGCCGCATGTTTCGTCGTTGCGCATCAAGCAGGAGGAAACGAGCACATGTCTGAGCGACACATAGGACGACGTCAGTTTCTACGCATCGCTGGCCTAGGCGCCACGGCCGCCGTGGTCGCGGCTTGCCAGCCAGAAGTCGTCGTCGAGACGGTCGTCAAAGAGGTTGAGAAGGTCGTCAAAGAGACGGTCATCGTCGAGGGCGAGGAAAAGGTCGTCGAGAAGGTCGTCAAGGAGACGGTGGTTGTCGAGGTAGAGGGTGAGGAGCCGGTGGGCTACCAAGGCACCATCGAGTTCTACGCCCAGGCCTACACGCCGCGCTCGGCCGACCCGAACCCCGACCCCAACGCGCCCAAGCGCGACGTGATGGATCAGCTCTCTGCCGTCTGGGAGACGGCCCATCCGGGCGTCGACATCGAGTTCATCCCGTCGCCTTCCGGTAGCTACACCGACTGGATCAACACCCAGTTGGTGGGTGGCACAGGCCCCGACATCTTTTGGCTGTGGTTGGGCTCGCTGCACGGGTTCGCCGACGAGGGCAAGACGGTGGTCCTCAACGACTATCTCCAGATGCCCAACAAGTACACTGACGAAGACGTCCCCTGGATGGAGACGTTCCTGGATCCGTTCCTCGACAGCCGCAGCGTCAAGGGCAACTATGGCGGCGTGCCGCTAGACCTGGTCTCCACCGGCATCTATACCAACTATGACGCGCTCCAAGCGGCTGGCATCGACTGGGAGAACGAACTGAACCCGGACCTCGGCTCGCCCGACGACTGGGTGACGTTCATGGAGTGGATGGAAAAGCTCCAGGCCACGGGGATCATCCCGTTTGCCATGGGTGGCAGCTCCATCGACTGGTTCTGGCGCGCCATGGCCGACCAGCTCTGCTACAACTGGCTGGATGAGATCGACCTGCTGAACTATCACGAAGCGATCCCCATGTACAAGCAGGAAGGCTTTATCAGCCAGGAAGAGATGCAGCACGCGTGGTGGTGCATGGACTGGCCGCTCTGGGAGCTGCCCGAAGTCCAAGATATGTACCGCATCTTCAAGGACTGGTCGCAGTACTTCCAGACCAACTGGACGGCGCGCGACTCGCAGAACGCCTATGACCTGTTTGCGACCGGCGACGCGGCCATGCTCTGGGAAGGCTCCTGGCAGCTTGGCCCGCTACTGGACGACGACCGTCGCGACTTTGAGATGGTCTCCTTCTGGCTGCCGCCGTTCACCGAGGCCACCAGCGCCGAGGTCGAGGATCCCGTGGTGCTGCCCATCGGCGCGGGCGGCTATGGCTCGATCGCCTATGGCTTGAACCATATGACCATCGAGCGCGGCAACGTGGACGAGTGCGTCGACTGGCTGATGTTCATCACGACGCCGGCCAACGACGAGCAGATCGTCAACGAGGTGCCGTCCTTTGTGCCCGCCGTCAAAGGAACCAAGGCGCTGCCCGAGATCCAGAACCTGTTCCGCAGCGTCGAGCGCCTGGTAGCGGGTGGTCACCCCATCCGCAGCCTCGAGTTCGTCTTTGGCTATGCCGAGAGCAAGTACAACGACCTCTGGCACCGTGAGAACGAGCTGTACTTCCTCGATCAGCAGAGCCTCGAGGATACGATGGCC
>CAYOBT010000221.1:0-5025 GCA_964402205.1 uncultured Anaerolineales bacterium | reverse complement strand
CCTCTCGCCGATCTGGATCCCCGTCGTGGCGCTGATCTCGGCGATCGGCCCGAGCAGCGTCGTGAGGGCCGTCAGGTAGTAGGGGCCCATATCGAACATGGGCCCAGCACCCACCTTGTAATAGTAGGCCGGGTCGGGATGCCAGCTCTCGTGCCCGTGTGACATCATGAACGCAGCGGCGGCCACGGGCTCACCGATGGCCCCCTCGTCGATGAGCTTGCGGCACGTCTGCAGCCCGCCACCCAATGGCGTCCCAGGCGCGCAGCCCAGCCGCAGCCCGAGTCTGTCCGCCTCTGCCACGATCTCGGCGCCGTCGGACGGCGTCACAGCCAGCGGCTTTTCCGTGAAGACATGCTTGCCAGCTCGCAGCGCTGCAAGGCTCACGCTCTTGTGCGACTGGGGAGTCGTCAGATTGATCACGATCTGCACGTCAGGGTCGGCCAGCAGAGCCTCCGGCGTGCAAGCCTTGGGCACACCAAACTCGGTTGCGCGAGCCTCGGCCCGTTCCACGAGGAGGTCCGCACAAGCCACACAGTTCAGGATCTCGAAAGCCTGGATCGTCCTCAGATAGGCCGCGCTGATGTTCCCACACCCAATGATGCCAACGTTGATTGTCATGTTGCCCCTTTCTCATGACGCCGAGTATAGACGCTGGGCGCCAGAGGGCAACCGATCCGCAGCCGATTGATGCCATGAGCCAGTGGTAGTACCATGCCTCCAAGGCACAAAGCCCAGAGCAAGCCACGTTCGGCAGAAATGAGGGAGAACCATGAAAGCTCCACGCATCACCGACGCCACCGTCACGCGTGTGGCGGTGCCGCTCAAACCCCGCCACAACCGACACCTCACGCGAGAGAACTGGGACTGGACCGTCTTCGAAATCGTGCGGCTCATCACCGATAGCGATCTCGAGGGGATCGGCGAGACGATGGTGTTCTACAATGGTGGCTCCGTCTCGGAAGAGGAGCGTACAGCCGTCATTGGACGGTCCCCGTTCGAGTTGCTTTGGGATGATAGGTTGGGCTGGGGCGTCCAGATGGCTGTCTATGATCTGGCGGCCAAGGCCATGGACGTGCCCTGCTATCGTCTGCTCGGACGAAAGGTGCGCGACTGGGCCCCTATCTCGTGGTGGACTAACTGCATGTCTGTGGAAGACTGGGTCGAGGAGATGCGCGAGGCGGTCAACCTTGGCTATACCAGCGCCAAGCTCAAGGCCCGCCCGTGGCGCGATCTCGTCAACGATATGCACGCAGTAGCCGGCGTCGTGCCGAGCGGCTTTCAGTTCGACGCCGATTTCAACAGCTTCCTGCTGGATGTTGGCGAAGCGGTGCCCGTGCTGCGCGCGCTCGAAACGGTTCCTGGCATGCACATCTTTGAGACACCCATCCCCCAAGGTGACGTAGAAGGCAACAGGATCCTTCGGCAGAAGGTAGGCCTTCCCATCGCCATGCACTATGGTTCGCCTCCTATCCAGACAGCCATCCGCGACGAGGTCTGCGACGGTTTTGTGATCGGTGGGATGGCGGAACGTACGCGGCAATCCGGCGAGCTGGCCGCTCAGATGAGCAAGCCGTTCTTCCTGCAGATGGTAGGCACCGGCATCACTACGGCCTGGATGCTGCACTGGGGTGCGGTCCTGTCTACGGCCACCTGGCCCGCTATCTCTTGCTGGGAGATCTACACGGACGACCTCATCACCGAACGCCCCACCATCAACGCGGGGTACGCACGGGTTCCGGAAGCGCCGGGACTGGGCGTCATCCTAGATGAGCAAGCCCTCGCCAAGTACGAGGTGGCCAAGGACGACTCACCCCCGCCTCCCCGCAATCTGTATCGCGTGGTCTGGCCGAATGGCGCCCAAGTGACCTATCGCGTGGGGAAAGAGGGCGTGTGGGACGACTTTAGCCAAGGCAACCAGCCACCGTTCGTGCCCGGAGTCCGCCTGGAGATCATCGCGGACGACGGTAGCCAGGAATGGCAGGATCTCCACGACCTCTGCCAGAAAGGACCGGTACGTCATGCCTAGTAACACCAAGCATACGAGTGCCAACAGCAATGATGTGCTGTGGCGCCATCATACCAGGGAGGAGATCAAATCGCTCCCGCTGAGGGACATTGTCGCCGTGCAGCCCATCGGCTCTTTGGAGCAACACGGCTGGCACCTGCCCGTTGATACGGACACGCGCACGGCCACGTATGTCGCAGAGCACGCAGCGGAGCAAGCGGGCGTCCCGACCATCGTCTTGCCGGTCATCCCGTACGGGCTGTCTCTCCACCACATGGCGCACGGCGGCACCGTGACCCTGCGCGTGCAGACCTTGCTGACCGTTCTAGAGGACATCTGTCGCTCGCTACGCGACCAGGGCATCGACCATATCCTGATCCTGAGCGGGCACGGCGGCAACCGAGCGGCGATCACGGCAGCGGCACAGGAGCTCGCGTTCAGCCTAGGACGACAGATCGAAGCGTTCTGCTGGTTCGACCTGATCGAGCCCGAAATCGACGCCATCATGGAGGGTCCCATTCACGACGTTGGTCACGCGGGCGAGGCGGAAACCTCCGCTATGCTTTACCTCGCACCGGACGAGGTACGGAAAGACCTGCTCAAGCCGGTCCCTGGCATTACCGATGATCCATCTCGGGGAACGCGCGAGAAGGGCGAACGCATGCTCGCCGCGGCGGTAGAGACCGTGGCAGACCGCATCCGGCATCTGGCCTCACTACCAGGTCGCGACGTGTCGGGATTTGTCCCCACGGACGAGGCAGATTAGCCGCCAGACAACGAGGCCCTGGGCCTAGAGACCCAGGGCCTCAACGCTTGTCGCTACAGACCGATCATGCGACGTAGCTCCGTCACGAACGCAGCATAGTGCTCCCACGGGACATCGGGCGGGATGAGGTGGTCAAACCCCGCGACCCAGCCTCCCCGGGCGAACATCCCCTCGGCGCGCTCAAGTTCATGGTGCATGGCACGATTGCCCACAGCCAGAGCTGTCTTGTCGAGCCCGCCAAAGATGCCCAGACTCGGGTAGCTCTGGCGCACCTCGATCACATCGTTCCCCGCCTGCACCTCAAACGGCATAAAGGCGTTCACGCCGTGGTCCATCATCACAGGGACGAGCTCTTCCACGAGACCATCGGTATCCACGGACATGATCGGGATGTCCCGCTCCTGGCAAAAGGCCGCAAAGCGCTCGTAGGAAGGCATCATGAACTCCTCCACCATGCGCATGGAGATCAGGCTGCCCTGCTTGCCCGACATGTCCTCCCAGATATGGAGATGATCGATGGCGATCCTGTCGGCAACGGCGTCATAGAGCGCCAGCCACAGATCCGTATAGGTCTCGATGATATCACGGACCAGGTCGGGCTCCGTGTAGAATCCGAGCAGGCACTGCTCTGCGCCCAGCATGTCGCGCAGGGTGCCGAACACGCCCCAGGGGAAGACGCCGACCTGCACCGCCACGTCTCTCTCGGATACACTCGCCACAAACTCGTCCAGTCTGGCCAGCCGTTCGTCCAGGCGTAGGTGCAGGTGCTCGTCCTTGTAGGCCTCCCAACTCGCACGATCGCTCACGGGGTGCGCAATCCACTCTGGCATGGACGCCCCATCTCGCCGATTCCGCATGGTGATGCCACGAAAGTCGGTGGAAACGATCCAGTCGGCGTCCTGGCGGATGACGCGAGGCCCCACATGCGGCCAGGGCCCATACTCGAGAGGCACAACCTCAAAGCAGGGCTCCAAGCCAAAGAAGATGGCCGGATCCAGATCGGCAATGCCCGTTTCCTCGCGCCATCGATCCAGGGTCTGCGGCCACGGAGCCAGGCCGAGCCAATTGGGCAGCGGCGGCCGGTCTACCTCACGGCAGAGCAGGGTATCAACCAAACGCTGCCGATGCGTCATCTCGCCAGCCATCGTCTAGAGTCCCTGGTTCTTGAAGAGGTAGAGGCCGTCCTTGCCGGGCGCGACCACGTCGGGCAAGCCATTGCCGGTCACGTCAACCGCAGCAAAGGCGATGCCGCAGCCCGTGCTCACGCGAGCCGGCCCATACGTGATGACCTGCTTGGCAAAGCCCTCGCCGGTCCACTTGAAGTAGTAGATGCCGACGTCATCATGGGCACCGGGATCGTTGCCGTTGTGGGCGCGGTACCGCTTGCCCGTGACAAGCTCGCACTGGCTGGCCCCGTCCAGATCCACCCATAGGAGATCATGGTATTGTGAGTTGAAGGGATCGATGGGATGGACGACGACGTCCAGCCCGCCATCATCTCGCGCAGACAGCTCGCACCAGTCCAGGCCGTAGCGGTGCCCGCCGCCCACGATCATCTCGTTGCGCCCGTCGCCGGTGACGTCGACGACGAGAACGGGCACACTGGCCATGCCCCAGTCCCAATCAGCATGGAATTGCCACTCGCCGCTCAGGGGATCCTCTGGGGCCTCCAACCAGCCGCCTGCTAGGACGAAATCGCCGCGACCGTTGCCATTCAGGTCGCCAAAGCCCAGTCCGTGGCCTTGCCGGCCATCCCATAGCGTGTGGGCCTGGAACGCGCCCGTGCCCCGGCCCTGCGCATCGCGAACCAGCTTGTAGGCCACGAGCGGGCCCCCGGGCGTGTTGGGCACGATCTCCAGGTTGCCGTCGCCGTCCACGTCCCACAGGCGCGTCGTCTCGACATTGCCGCAGTGGGCGATGATGTGCTCTGGCCACTCCTGGTCGCTTCCGGGATTCTCTCGCCAACGGATCGTGTCACCCCACCAGCCTCCGGTCACGAAATCGAGCCGGCCATTCCCGTTGATGTCCATGGGCAACGTGGAAAAGTCGTCAAAGTACTCGCCTTCCGCCATGATCTCGCCAATGGTGTGGCGTTCACGAAACGCCGGGCCGCGGTACCAGTGGGCGCCGGACACGATATCCAGCACGCCGTCGCCATCCACGTCAAAGACGCCGGCCGACTCGTAGCGTTCGTCCGCAATGAGCACGCGCTCCCACTTGAGTGGCATGGGATCTCCTTCTGATCATCTGTCAC
>CAYOBT010000220.1:0-5045 GCA_964402205.1 uncultured Anaerolineales bacterium | reverse complement strand
GGGGCGCGGACTTTGCCGCCGAGCTTGGTCTGACCGACGTGACCACGCACATGGGCTTTATCCCTGAGAACCCGGCGACCACAGAGTATCGCGAGGTGGTGGCTGCTGTGCGGGAACTTGCCCTGTATTGCAGGCAACGCGACCTGTACCTGAACTTTGAGACAGGGCAAGAGACGCCTACGACGCTCATGCGCATCATCTCTGACGTGGGCACTGGCAATCTCGGCATCAATCTCGATCCTGCGAACCTACTGCTATATGGCAAGGCGAATCCTGTGGATGCCGTGGATATCTTTCGCGGTGCGGTGCGGGGCGTGCACGTGAAGGACGGCGAATACCCTACCGACCCGCGCTACCTGGGTGAGGAAAAGCCCGTGGGAGAGGGCAGGGTTGGCTTTGAGAGGCTAGTGCCCAAGCTTCTGTCCTATGACTATGAGGGGGCTTGGATCATCGAGCGCGAGATCAGCGGGCCGCAGCAAAAGGAGGATATCCGCAAGGCGCGCGCTCTCATGGAGGACATCCTCCAGAGGCAGGAGCCATGAGTAGCGGGTGGGCGCCCGTGGTCGATAGGGAGGTGTCGCAGTGATGGACCGCTTCCGCTACTATGATCTGCGAGCCGGTCGTGGCTCGTACGACATCAACGTCCTGTTCCCCGACTGGTCGCCGGAGGACGAACGGCTGTTGGTCGTGAGCCCTCATGATGATGATGCTCTTCTCGGAGCCGGCTATGCCATCGCAGCGGCTCAGGAGAAGGGCGGCGTGGCGCACGTGGCCATCTGCTGCGACGGCAGCGCTGGGTACAGCCGCGTTGAGGACCGCGAGACGATCGTCGAGGCGCGTCGTCGCGAATCGGTGGCGGCCTACGACGCTCTTGGCATCCCAGCCGATCGCGTGCACTATTTGGGGTATCCCGACTTTTCGCTCCGGGGCTACTTGGGCTGGAAGCTGCCTTCTGGGCGTCTGGGGACGCTCCAACCCTTTGTGACGCTGCTGCGGCGCATCGAGGTTACGCGCTTAGTAATCCCCAATGGCTACCGTGAGCACGTGGATCACGAGGCAGCCTACGATCTCGGTCGTTACGACGGGGTTCAGGCGGGCGATCCTGTGGGCGTGGACTGGGGAGAGCCCTCGGTGGTGCGCAATGTGCTCCAGTACTCGGTCTGGGCGGATCTCAGTCCCGAGGATGCGCTGGTAAATGGCGCGCCGACCGATATTCGGGCGAACCGTGCCCTCGTCGCGCCCTATGCGCTAGAGGACCGGATCGCGGACGCCCTGGCGGCGTGGCAGTCCCAGCAGCAGATCATCGCAGGCCTGCTGCGACAGCGTCGCGAGCGTGACACCGGCGATGGTTTGGTCGAGCTGTATATCGCTCTGGATCCGCGTCCCAAGCTTGACTATGGACCATACACGGAGCTGGTCGGTCGTCTGCCTGTGGACGATTAGGCCCCTGCTAGCGGCAGCCAGGTGCGGTAGGGCGATCCGGCCTGGCCGGCGCTGGCAAAGTCGCACAAGACGAGGCGCGTGCCATCGGCGGTATGCGCCTCGTACGCTACCCAAGGCTCCGCTGTGGGCACGGAGACATTGATGCGCTTCAGGTTGAGCTGCTGTGGCGCGATAGGCGGGACGTCATCGGGGTCCATGGTGTTGAGCCACCGATCATAGGCCAACAGCAACGGCCCTCGGTAGAGCGACACCTTGCCTGCCGCGTCGCGTTCCCCGATCCACGTACGCGGGCGCATGTCCAGTTCCAACTCGATCTTGTCGCCGGTCCTCCACGGGCGTTCCAGCCATACGTAGCTTCCTGGCTGCGGGGTGGGAAGTGGCTGCCCATTCACGCGGACCGAGGTGCTATGCGACCACGCTGGCACGCGCAGGCCGAGAGGCACGTTGGTCTCGGGACCGTGACGCCTGATGTTGATCTGCATGTGCCCGTCCAGTGGGTAGCTTGTGTCTTGCCGCAACGTGAGCGTGCCGCCCTCTTCCATCGGCGCAGTGATGGTGCTGGGACCATAGTAGTTCAGCGCCAATCCCAGGGCACCTTGCACGATTGCCCATTCCGAGAGCATCCCTAGGCTGCGCGGGCCGTTGACTGCGCAGCAATTCAGCTCGGGCGTACCCTCGCGAGCCTGGAACACGATCTCATGGGCCGAGGCCCGGCGGGCGCCGTCCATCGGCGTGTTGTAGGTCCACCAACGACCCGAAGGCGACTGGGCCCCTAGCGTCGCATTGAAGGTGGATAGCTCTAGCTCGTCGGCCACGCGGGGATCGCCCGACAGGCGCAGCATGTCCACTGAAAGTGCCATCCACGCGACGGTGCAGCAAGTCTCGATGGGCCGCGGATCGTACGGGTTCCCCGTGGCGGCTTCTCCGGACGAGAATCCGCCGGTGTTGTGCCGGTCGCCGTCTCGGATGCTCCGCCAGATCGCCTCGAATGCCTTTCGGTAGCGCTCATCGCCGGTGATCTCGTAGAGTGTCAGGATCGCCTGCGCCGAGTGGAGGCTCTCCCAGCGTGGTTTGGGCATCTCGTAGAACGGGGTCCCGGCAAGGGCAGCCCGGACATAGTCTCCCGATGGTGGGGTCTGCCAGTCGCGCTCGACCTCTCGGGCCATGGCTAGGTATCTTTCGATGCCCGTCTCTTGGTAGAGCAGACACAGCCCATGGCTAATGGCCTGGTTCATCTCCTCGGCGCCGGCGTCCACGACACGGCGTCCCGTGCCCAGGAAGGTATCGCAAATCAGGTCGCCTATGCCCATGGCGGTCTTGAGCGCGCGCGCATCTCCCGATTCCTGATGCCAGAGGAGCAAGCCGAGGATCGTGTGGTAGTGCCCCCAGAGGTCCCAGGTGTCGTGCTCGCCGCTGGCCGTTTTCCCGATCAGCCGCTGATCCTTGGGAAAGGGGCCGAGATAGCCGTTTTCGGCTTGCGCTCCTTGCAGCGCGGCGACGAATCGGGCGATCTGGTCGGCCAGCCGCTTGTCACGGCTGAAGCGGTAGCAAAGCACGGCCGACGTGAGGTACTTGCCGGCGAACTCGCCGGCCCAGGGGACGAGATCGCGCTGGGGCTGGCGATCTCGGTCATAGAACATGGCCAGCATGCCCGGGTTGGCTTGTGGGGCAGTCAGCAGCCAGTGGTTATGGTTGCGCTGGATGCGTTCTCCCATATGGCCTTCAAACGCGTAGCTGGCGCCCTGGAGAGGCTCCATTGCACAAGAACGGGCCTGAGAGTCTTCCATGGGTGCTCCTAGAATCGATGAGATCGAGACCATTCGGCGACGCGGCGCATCCGTTCGACCCCTTCCACGCCACATCCTTCGGGCAACTCGTCCGAGATCCCGAGGATCAGGCGGGGTGCGAACAGCTCCACGATGCGCTCGACGGTGGCCATCAGCTCTTCCTCGGGGTATGTCGGTAGGAACAAGACCGCGGGGATGCCGTCCAAGAGCACCTTGTCGCCGATGTGCTCGGCCATCTGCTCCAAGGTGACATCGCCCTGGGGTTCTGGCGTGAGGGCTTCATAGCCGTCAAAGGGGAGGTCCTTCAGAAACGGCAGCAGCGATGCAAAGAACCCATCGATGTGAACGTGGGCGTAGATACCGGCATCATGCAGTTGGCCTACCCGCTTCTCATAGAACGGCACAAAGTACTGCTCAAAGTAGCGCGGCGAGATCAGCGAATCGTGAATGTTCTCGCCAAAGTTGATGATCCGGACGACGCCGGCATCACACAGCTCCTCGTAGAGAGGATCGTAGGCCGCGTCGATGGCCGCGAACGTGGCCTCGACTTGATCCGGTGCGTCCACGAGGAGATAGATCAAGTCCTCCAGCTTCATCCATTGCTGCGCGAGCGCCTGATATGGGCTCTTGGGCACCCAGAACTGCGGTTCGCCCCGTGGGCCCACATAGGCGCTCCCCTCGGCAAAGTTCTCCGCGGAAAAGCCATAAGTGGTCCGCTCGAGCAGCCAGCGTAGGCCGCGAAGGCCTTCGACTGTCTTCACGGGAAAGCCGACCTGACGCCAGACTTGGTCAATCGTCATCCTGTAGCGCTCAACGAGCTCGCCGTAGGGCGTCTCTACCACACGGGTCATATCCTCGCCTGTGCGCTCTTCATGGACCTGCACGTCGGGATCATAGCGGCGGGTGACCGGGTCCGGCATGCCTGTGTAATAGTGCAGGTAGCGCATCGAGACCCCGAGATCATCGAACATGCCTCGGAGCCCCAGGGCCTCGTAATTCGGAGGCAGCTTGCCGAACGCCTCGTGCCAGGCGTACCAAGGCTCAAAGCGAGGCTGAAACAGCACGTGAGGGATGGGCTTGCCCTCGAATACGCGCAGGTTCATCTCGCGGAAGCTCATGTCGCGGGCCTGGCCCTTCTCACGCAGATCTGCCATGGTGACTCCCTTCAAACGTGGTCGAACGTGAGCGCCTTCCGTCGGGGTCAGCCGCTCACACCTCTCTTACAGCCTAGCCCGCGATGGAATCGTGTCAACTTGGTGCGCTTGCCAGGGCGTCGCTCTGCGTCCACAATGCTTGCGGTCTTGGGGGCTGTGAGTCGGCACTCGCCATGGAGGTGATGATGGCAGCTGCACCGGTCTGGCTCGAACCTGTCTCGCATCGTGTGTATCCTGGCTCGTCGCCGTGTGGGGGCGCTGCCTTGCGTCTGGCCTGTGCGCGCGGCGAGGTCGTCGCGTGGCAGGCGTGCTTTCGCCAACTAGACTCGCGCGCAGTAGAAGTGCGTCTCGATGTGGACGCGCCTGAAGGCTGGGAGGTCTCCATCCGGCGCGTGGGCCATGTACCCATGTGGCACCTGAGCACGCAGACGGAGATGGCTGATCTTGAGGGCTTGGGACACGTGCCGGGCCTTGTTCCTGACCCACTCTTTGCCGAGCAGAGCAGTCTGGTGGGGCCCTACGAGACGCGGGCATTCTGGGTGACCGCGCGTGTGCCTCGCAACGCGGCTGCCGGAAGCCGGGATATCCCGGTACGTTTCGCAGTGGCCGGTGAGGATGATCCGCCGCCAATGAAGCTGTCGCTGGAGGTTGCGTCGATCAC
>CAYOBT010000219.1:0-5090 GCA_964402205.1 uncultured Anaerolineales bacterium | reverse complement strand
AGGGTGGAACGCGTGGCAGAGCTGGTCGAGCGTTACGGCCGGTATGCCTAGCTCCAGACCGGCGGGGCTCTCGCCTGGTTGCCGGAACGCTGCTGTACAAGACGGACCGTCACTCGCCCCCGTCTGCTGGTCGCCCGTTGGCAGGCCTATCTCGCCAACGCGCGCCGTGTCGCCTCGCGCTAGTCATAGGTGCCCAGTCGCTTGGCAGCACGGAACATGGTGACGACGTTCTGTGGCGGCACGTCGGCCTGGATGTTGTGGGCAGCGGAAAAGATGTAGCCGCCTCCCGGCTTGAGCGCATCCATGACTCTCCTCACTTCGGCGACGATCTCTTGCTCGCTGCCAAAGGGGAGCACGTTCTGTGTGTCGAACCCGCCGTGGAAGCAGATGCTGTCCCCATAGCCCGCCTTGAGCTCAGCAGGCTCCATACCGCGCGCGCCGGGCTGTATGGGGTTGAGGATATCCACGCCGGCATCGATCAGGTCAGGCAGCAGGTCCACGACGGACCCGCAGGAATGGTGCCAGAAGTAGGCGTCGGTGAACGTGCGGGTGTAGGCGATGCGCTCCGCGAGGTAGGGCAAGACCAACCGACGAAAGGTTCTCGGAGCCATGAACGGCCCCGTCTGCGTGCCAAAGTCGTCGCCGCTGGTGGTGAGGTGGATCCAATCGCCCACCGCCTCATAGTAGGGCTGGATGATGGCCTTCTGGAACGCAAGGCAGCGCCAGAAGAACTCTTGCACGAAAGGCGCGTCAGCTACGAGTCGTAGCAAAAAGTCATCAAAGCCGCACATCCAGCAACCGAGTTCGAGGACGCCGTACACGGGATGCTCTGCCACCACAACATAGTCTGTCTGATGCCAGAGACGTTGGGCCTCGGCGCGAAAGCGGTCCAAGGGCGCCTCCGCGATCACGCGCCCCGGATCCGGCCAGGGATAGCTGTCAAGGTCGTCGAGCGTGGCTCCCCGCAGAGGCGATTCCACGATGTCCCAATACTGGCCGGCCCAGCGTCGCTCCACACCCCACATGTCCACTCGTCGATCCGGCTGGCCGGGCACCAGAGTATCGCCGCTGGCGATGAGCGCCCCTACCCGCCGAGAGTCCACGTCCAGCGCCTGGAGCACACGATTGTCAAACACATCCCGCTCGTCAGGATCGCCGGCAATGCCGAGGGCGCGCCGCAGGCCGGGCAGCAAGGCCGAATCGGCGCTGGTGAGCGAAGTGCCCGCCAGGTCGAGCGGGACACGATCGGCTTCTTGGTGAGCCATGATGCGCGCAAAGCGTTGGCGGGGCGACATGGTAGCGGACATGCTCATCCTAGTCCTGGGCTGCTGAGCGGTTGTACCTACCCAGCGAGCGAAAGGCCTCGACGCAGGCGGCATAGTTGGCATCGGACATGCCAATCGTGTGGTACTCTTCGACGTATCCCACCAGCCCGCCGTTGAATCCACCCAGGTGCTCGACCAGGGCGCGCACGTCCTCGTAGATCTCTTTGGGTGTGCCTAGGATCGAGGTGGTCTGGTAGCTGACGGGGCAGACAAAGCACACACGCCCTCCGTATCGTCGGCCCAGTTCCGGGATATCGTACAGATTGGGCTGGGATAGGTTGAGCAGATCCACGCCGATCTCGATCATGTCGGGGATGATGGGATCGATCTTGCCGCAGCAGTGAAAGTACACGTGCATACCGTGCTGGTGTGCGAGCGCGAACTGGGCAGCATAGCGTGGCTTGAAGATCCGGCGCCAGGATGGCGGAGAGATAATCAACCCTTGCTGGGTGCCCCAATCATCGCCAAAGGCCACAGCATCGAGTCCGCGGCCGGCCATGGCAGCGATGATCTCCTCCTCAAAGCCGAACACGGCATCGGCAAGCGCCTCCACCGCGTCGGGACAGAGCGCCATGTCCTCCATCAGGCCATCAAAGGCGCGCAGGCAGGACATGGTCGTGAAGCCCGAGAGCCCCAAGGCTCCCAGACGATAGCTATCGGCGTAGCGCTCCACAAAGGCAGGGACGTCAGCAAAACGCCAATCCGGCCTGAGCTCTGGCACCTGGAGGCTGTCGACGTCCTCGCTGCTGCCGAGCACGGGGGCATCGGGCTGGCCCATGGTCTCGTCCAGCCGCTGCCAGCGGAAGCCCCATTCGGAGACATCGGCCTTGGGGCCCATAAAGTGATGCTGGACACCGATAGCAACAACGTCGGACTGGTCCTCGTCCTTGTTAAAGAGATAGATAGGCACATAGTCGGGCCCTGTGCACTCAATGGCGCGGAAGACCTGCTCCCTGCGCGTTGTCACCTCAGCTGCCACTCCTTGTGTCCATCGACTTCTGCGATGCCCGCGCCGCAGACGGCGTTCGCGCCGCAGACGGCGCCGCGGGAGCACTGCCGCCGCGTGCCTGTGGCCCATTCTAGTCGGTAGCGATCTCCCATCAACCTGGGCATGCACACACGGCTGAACACTCTGCGTTCTCAGCGCGAGCCCAGCGAGGGATAGGAGATGCCGGACGGCGCCACACGTCAGCATCTCTCTCCCCTTGCAGCGTGACTAGCGGCATGATGGCGGCGCCAGCGTCCGCGCTCGGCCGACTGTGCATCGGTGCGTCTCCCATGGTAGTATGCTGCGTCGGGTGCGGACTCGATCGGGAAACGCCACGACCGAACATCCGTGATCGCCGCTGGACATTTGAGCCCGCCAGATGCATGATCGGCAGCCATGCGACGATGGCCTTGGAGATATCGGGGCGCACCAGGAGGTGAGCCATGCCCAGCAACAGACAGATCCTTGATGACCTGCTAGAACGGCAGGAGATCGAACTCTTGCGAGGTCCGCTCTTTGATATGGCGCCGCCGGCCTTGCCGGATGACCTGGATTGGGACCGGGTCGAGGGCATGATGCTCGGTCTCGCCATCGGGGACGCGCTGGGCAACACGACCGAGGGGGAGCTGCCCGAGGCCAGGCAGCGTAGCCACGGGGAGATTCGCGACTATCTCCCCAATCGGTATGCAGCGAATCGAGCTGTGGGCGTACCATCGGACGACACCCAGCTGGCGTTCTGGACGCTGGACCAGTTGGTGACCGATCGCGGGCTTGTGGCGGACCATCTGGCAGAGCGGTTCAGCGAGGAGCCGATCTTTGGCATCGGCTCGTCGGTCGACACGTTCCTTCGCAGTTTGAAGCGTGGCGTGCGTCCGTGGTATCGTTGCGCCGCGCATTCGGCGGGCAACGGGGCCCTGATGCGTATCGCGCCGGTGCTGATCCCGCACCTGCGGCATCCCTCTCTGTCTCTGTGGGCAGATGCCGCGCTGGCCGCGATAGTGACCCACAACGATGCCACGTCAACGTCGGCCTGCTTGGCGTGGGTGTATATCTTGTGGAGCATGCTTGCCATGCGCGAGCCGCCCGATCCCACCTGGTGGCCCGCAACCTACGTGGCGGTGGCCAAGGGGCTGGAGGGCGACGCTTGCTTGGTGCCGCGCGGGGGAGCTTACCCAGCGTACCGTGGGCCTCTATGGCGCTTCATCGGGGAGCATGTCGGGCCCACCTATCACGAGGGGCTTTCGGTGCGCACTGCGGCCAACCAGTGGTACTCTGGCGCGTTTCTGCTAGAGACTGTTCCCAGTGCGCTCTACGTCCTCATGCGCTACGGGCACGATCCCGAAGCATGCCTGGTACGGGCCGTCAACGACACCAAGGATAACGACACGGTCGGGGCGATCGTCGGGAGCGCACTGGGCGCGCTCTACGGCGTCAGCGGCCTGCCAAGGAGGTGGATCGAGAACCTCACGGGACGCACGGGTGCCAACGATGATGGCCGCATCTTGGCCATCTTGGAACAAGCACGTCGCGCGTTCTGGAGCGCGTCGTGACACGGCCTTCGCGCCCGCTCGGTACTGCAACAGTGCTGGGCACAGCAAGCTGTGCCCCTACCAGATCTCGCGCAGATGAGGAGTAACGCTCTCTATGACCACAGTCTCTGCACATCGCGTCCGCGCCGTCCACTGTGATCACCGCGCAGGGGACGAGGAGGTGTACCAGGCGCTCAAACGAGCCACCGATCCCCTCGATCGTGCCTGGGCCAAGATCGAGGCAGCCCAGCGCATCACCATCAAGTTCAACCAGGCTTGGCCGCCCGAACGGCTGGTCTACCTGGAGGGCAATCTGCAAGAGCTGGTGGATCCCAAGACGGCCCGCGCCACGCTGCGCCTTCTCCGCGAGCACAATCCGGACGCCGAGCTGCTATGCACCGAGATTCCTGCCGAAACCATCGGCGACGATGACTCGGTGGAGGATCATATCACGCTGATGCCCGTACTCGAGGAGTTTGGGGTTAGGTTTGTCAATGGCGACGTGCCTCCCCACAAGACCTATGCGGTGCCCGGCGGCGGGCTGATGTTCCACCAGTACCTGCTACCAGAGAGCGTCGTCGACACCGACGCCTTTGTATCGGTGCAAAAGCTCAAGAGCCATGCCTTCATGGGCGTCACCCTGTGCATGAAGAACCTGTTTGGTTTGGCTCCGATGGAACCGTTTGGTCGTTCGCGGGCCTATTTCCACCACATCATCCGTTTGTCCTATGTGCTGGTCGACCTAGCGCGCATCATCCAGCCTAGGCTGAGTATCATCGACGGCCTGGTGGGCCAGTCCGGGCGCGAGTGGAACGGCGAGGGGCGCCTATGCGATACCCTCGTCGCCGGCGATCACGTCATTCCCACCGACGCCTGCGGGGCCTATCTGATGGGCTTCCATCCCCTGATCGACTGGCCATACCAGCCGTTCGTCCGCGATCGCAGCTCCCTGCGCATCGCTCACGATTCAGGCTTTGGCACGGGGGATCTGACCAAGATCGACTTTGAGTCAGAGGTCGAGGCGCCAGTGGCCTCCTTCCGCACGCAGGAGACGGACCCGTTCGAGACCGTTTTGGCTTGGCGCCAGTCGACGTGTGAGCAGGCGCTGCACTACCGCGACCACCAGAGGGAGCTCGTTGCCAAGCACGCAGGCGAATACATCCTCCTCCAAGATGGCGAGGTAAAGTGGCACAGTCCTTCCAGCGAGCTGGGCACAAGCCGGCGCAAGCTGGCGGGGCGCCACAAAAA
>CAYOBT010000218.1:0-5096 GCA_964402205.1 uncultured Anaerolineales bacterium | reverse complement strand
GCACGTATCCTGCGTATGCGCTTTGGCCTACAGGATGGTCACAGCTACACGCTGGAGGAGGTTGGACGCAAGTTCGGCCTGACGCGCGAGCGCATCCGCCAGATCGAGCACGAGGCATTGGATCGTCTGCGACATCCCAGCCGTTCGCGTCAGTTGCGCGACTATCTCTAGCTAGCCGGGTTTCCGAAGAATGGACGGGGCGCCTCATCGAGGCGCCCCGTTTGCCGTTGGGTAGCTTCACGGCCAGCCGAGCGCTTGCACGACCCACGCGGCGAGCGTGCCTAGTGCTAGGCCCACGACAATGTCGCCCGCATAGTGAGCGCCGAGGGCTACACGACACAGGCTCACGCCACTGCTCCAAGCCCAGGCCGCGAGGCCGAGGGCTGGCGAGATGTAAGAAGCCACGGCGGCGATGCTGGCCGTCCGCGCTGCGTGTCCCGAGGGGAAAGCATGCTTATCGTGTCTGCCCAGTGAGCTCCAGCGATGGCTGTCATCGGCGATAGGCCTGGGGCGCCGAAATGCGAGCTTGCCTGCCCCTACCAGTCCAGCAGCCAGCAACGACGCCAGGAGCATCCGGGCTACCGGGATCCGTGTGGACGGCAGCAGTAGTGCAGCAAGAGCTAGGCCCGCGATGCAGACAATCCCATCGCCCGCGTGTGCGACGAGAAGGCACGCCCAGCTAACCTTGGAGCGCAAGGCGACGAGCTGGCGGATACGTCCTGATAGCTTCTCGTCCAGCGACGCGATTCTGTAGCGGAGGGATTGCGTGTGCTGCTCACTCACTGGGGGTCAGGGGGCGACGCAACGTAACGGCGGACCATGGTCAGCTGGTGAGGCTTGTCCACGTCCATCGCAATCTCTGCATGGGGCGTGATGATGGCCTTGCAGGGGGCCTCTAGCAGACTGCTCGCACGGGCCTCCAGATGGACAATCGATAGCTGGCGTGTCGCGTAGCGTAGCAGGATGCCCAGCCCTAGGGTGCTGACCAGCCCCCAAGCGCTCTTGCGTTGGCCGGAAATTTGGCGGAATAGCGTGTCGTGCGTGCGAAAGAGCCTGGGTGTTGCCAAGAAGAGATCGCCACCGGCGAAATCACCTTCTCTTGTGTGGCGGAAACTACGCTCCGAGCCGGGGAAACGCTCTTCCATTACCGCTCGCTCTACTACGCTGTAGCAAAGCTCGGCGCCTGCGTGCTCCGCTCGACGGCAGAAATCAGCAACCGCGGCTGGCGTTAGCAGTGGAATGTCAGAGGATGCCACCAAGAGGCGTGCATCGTCGGCTAGATCGTCGGTCGCCGCCAGCAAGTTATCCACGATGCCGTGATGGTTGGGAATCTGGCGAATCGGGAGGCGGCCCATGCCATCCGGCAAGGGCATCGTCAGGCCTACCACCGTGATGCGGGTGGCACAACCGGACGTAGCCAGAGCATCCAGCACGTGCCAAGCCATCGGCCGATCGCCGATCGGGATAGCCGCCTTGTTGGTGACCCCTTCGGCGAGGCAGAGGGAATCGGGCTCAGGAGGAGAGCCCGCCATCAGCACTGTTTCGTAGGGATGGCTGCATGCTGTCATGGAAGCCTCATCCGTTGAGTGGGCTGCGCCAAGGATTCCAGAGGAGGGGAATGGGCCCACCTGGACTCGAACCAGGGACCAGCCGGTTATGAGCCGGCCGCTCTGACCGCTGAGCTATGGGCCCGGAAAGGGATCTAGCCCGCACCGTGATTCTACCACGAGGGTTGCTTGCCAGCAAAACTCGTGGGTTTGGGACGGCGCCTAGCTCTGGCTGAGGCGGTCCAGCCAGATCGCGATCTCCTTCAGCGCCGCCTCGCTGGTATCCGGGAGGTCGTTCACGATCTCGTGGTAGGCGCCCTCGTAGAGACGCAGCGTCTTGTCGGGGCTTTTTGCTGTGCGGTAGAGGAGCTTTGCTCCCTCTGGATCTATGAGGCAGTCGGCCGTGCCGTGCAGGATCAGCAGCGGCACGTCGATCTCTTCCAGATGATCGCGCAGGGTCTCTAGCGTGTCCAGCAGCTCGGTGCCCAGGCGAGCGGTGCCTGGCTTGCGAACGACGAGTGGGTCGTTGTTCGACCACGCCATCCAGGCCTCATCGCGGGAGATGCCTTCGCGAGGCAAGCTCACCAGGCGCAGCCGAGGAAAGATGCCGGCCAGAGCTCGGTTCAGCGTGAGCAAGAATGGCGAGAAGCCATCTCCCACCATGAGTGCCGTGCCCGAAGAGATCAGCCCATTGGGCGGGAGAAACTCCTGGACCAGATACGACAGTGCGACCGTTGATCCCATGCTGTGCGCAAAGAGGAACCACGGCAGATCGGGCCAGAGCGCCCTGGCTTGCTGGCGCATGGTGGCCAGGTCCTGCACGTATTGATCGAAACGATCCACGTGGAGACGTGTGCCTCCAGACCGTCCGTTGCCCCGATGGTCATAGGCGACGGTGGCATACCCGTGCTGGGTTAGTGTCTGCACGAGGTGGGGATAGCGGTCGCTATGGTCGTCGATGCCGGGGCAGATGAGCACAAGGCCCCGAGCGTCTCCCACGGGATCCCACGATTGGTAGAAGAGAGGACAACCTTCTGCCCCGATGATCTGGTCTCTTATGGCTGGCTCAGGAGGAGCATAGGGGGGTCTGCTGACGTTGGCTTGCATGCTGTTTTCCCTGAAGGTGAAGGGGGCACCAGTCAGGTGCCCCCTCAGAGGCGTTGGCTATCGTTCTAGGTCGGGGTTGCCGGGGCCGAAGTGGCGCAGCATCACCAGCGGATCGCTAGGGCTGGGATTGGTGACGACCACGCCCTCTCTGGCGGCTTGCTCGCTGACAAAGAACTCGTCGTGGGTGAGCTGGCCGAACCGGATTAGCGCCGGTGACTCGACGGACCACGCGCCAAGCTGACCGTGTCCCTGAAGCACGATGAGGCCATAGCACGCTTCGTCGACCAAGGTGACAGTCTGACCTGGCAGCACCGTGGTCTCCTTGGCGGAGAAATCGTCGCATCGGTATGCCACCCAGAGGTCCTGGAAGCCTTGTTCCGCCATCGCGGCGGGATCGTCCACCGGCTGCGGTGCCATGAAACGGTTGCGGGCGAAATCCGGATCGAGGTTCGCCGGGAGATCCACCATGTCCACGATATAGTCTAGGTCTTGCTTGTGCTCTTCGGGCACATTCTTGACCAGGTTCTCCCACGGGGTCGGCACATCGTTCACCAGCGACTGGTACATGGCAAAGACGTCGCTGTCTCCCTGTGGCTCGTACGTGCACAGGCTTCCAGGGGCGTGAAGGACGCCGGCCGGGACATCCCAGCCGCTCCCTAGTTCGAGCTTGTAGGCCTGCGATAGGTTGAGGATGCCATTGTCACCCTCGTTCCAGCGCTTTAGGCACTCGAGCAGGTCCTCACGGTTCGTGCCAGGCTTGAGGCCAAAGAAAGTATAGGGAAAATCGCCACCGTGGTTGTTCACCTGCCGTGGGAAGTAGTACGCCTCTGGCTTGGGGCGCTCTCCGACGGCCTCGGCGTGTTCCTTCCGCTGATGAAGGTGGTGTGGAAGGGCACCTTGGTTGTCAAAGAATTTGGCAAACATGGGCCAGCGTCCGTACTCGGACCAGAGCCTCTCGCCGATCAGCTCTTCCTGGAGCGCCTCCACGGCATCACGCAGGAGGACTCTGAGGGTCTGCTCGCCGTCCTCCATGACGACATAGCTCAAGCCTTCGTCTGGCGTGGTGAGGGGGCCGTTGTCCGCCGGCGTGGTGGAGGCGAACCAACGCTCATCGATGCCGCCGCGGTTGGCTCCAAACGCGTAGAGATCCCGCGGGTCGAGCTTGAGCCGACGGCCCGGGATGCAAAACGCTCTCGGTACCCAGGTGGGAGCCAGTCTGACGATCCCCTTTCCCTGGTCCAACGCTTGCTTGGCGATAGTGTGTGCGTTCATGCTTGCTCCTCGCTAGTGCATACGTGGGTCACAACGTTCTATGATGCGCGATCAACGTTTGCGAAGCTGTCGCCACAGGCCCAAGACCGATCCGCCTAGGACGATCCAGAGCGGCAGCGAGGACATGGGCGCAGACTCGCGCTCGATGGCTACCGGTTGTGTCGGCAGGCGGAAGGTTGGTGCAGGTGTTGCCCTGATCATCTGCGCGGCATCGATGTCATCGGTCAGCATCTTCTGGCCGAGCTGATCACCATAGCGCTCCAACTCGTCCAGTGCTGACGCGTCATCCATGCTGATGGGCTTTTCCAGATCCACTTGAAAGCGCCGGAAGTCGAGATCGCCAAAAAAGGTGTCGACCAAGTGGACCTGCTGATCGTGGGCAGAGCTTCCAAAGGCATCCAGTACAGGGCCGAGCCACTGCCAGGGCCAGAAGCGGTTGGCCTCCCCGGCTCCTATGGCGCGCCGAGAGCGACCGGTGCCCAAGCTGATCAGGGTGGTCTCCGATGGATCCCATCCCAAGCAGAAGGCGATCTCGTATGCTGCCAGGTAGCATGGGTTTGTGTAGGACCCCACGCCGCCGTCTACATAGCGCCCATCGATGACGGGGAAATACGTGGGCACGGCACATGATGCCAGGACTGCTTGCACCAGGGGCCAGGGCGCGTATTCAGGCTTCCAAGGTTTGATAAAGCGTGTGCGCTGTTCGATGAGGTCAAAGGTGGTGATGACCAGGTCGATGCCGTCGCCATCCGGCCACAGGTCGCCCAAGCTCATATCGCCCAAGGTGCCATGCAGGGCAGAACGGAGTGGCTCGATGGGATAGCGGTAGCGGGTTAGCGGCCACAGGCGCGACCGCAGGCTGCGCCGGAAGATGGCACCGCCGAGTTCCCGGTAGAGGGCGTTCATCCGCGCCGCTGGGATGCCCGCGCCCACCCCCGCAGCGATGACAGAACCGGTGGACGTCCCTGCCACGAGCCCAAAGAGCTCGTGGCTGGGGATGCCGAGATGCTGCTCGAGCATGGCCAGGGCGCGGGTGACCATGATGCCGCGGATGCCCCCGCCGTCTACGGCAAGGGCCACGTGTTTGCGCAATGGCTGCATGGGGCTATTCCTTCACAACAGGCGTCCCGCTCTGAGAGCCTACGAGGTCGTGCACATCTGGTCCCAGCT
>CAYOBT010000217.1:0-5101 GCA_964402205.1 uncultured Anaerolineales bacterium | reverse complement strand
GCACTCATCGACGGCACGTTCCGTCGCTTCATGGAGCACGGCATGGGCTACGCCGCCATCTCTAGCCCAGCGGGACTGCGAACGTTCGCTGTCAGCGACCAGGATGCCGAGCGGATCCTGCGAAGCGCCGTCGCAGGCAATGCCCTGACGTCCGCCGACCGCGAGGCATGGGCCGCCTATGCATTTGCGCGTGTCGCAGACGCCTGCCGAACCTACGAACGCCCGTTTCACCTGATGATCGGCGTCAACCGTGACGTGTATGCCCATGGCGTGCCCTCGGGCACCGATCTGTTTGACTCGGTCAACTCGATGCGCGGCTATGACTGGCTGCTCAACACGTACCAGGATGTCAGGTTCCCCACCGCCGTCCTTGCCGATACCACTGGCCTGGAGCTGGTCGCCGCGGCCTGGATTCGACACAACGTCTACCCCTCGGGCCACTGGTGGTATGCCAACCAGCCCACAGAGATCGGTCGCGAGCTGCGTCGTCGGTTGGACACCGTGCCCTCCTCGAAACTCATCGGCTACTTTTCCGATGCGTACTATCTAGAGTTCATCCTGCCCAAGTTCCGCATGTTCAAGTTCGAGCTGGCCTCTGCGCTGGCGGATCGGATGGAGCGCAGCCTCGTTCACCCCAACATGACGCCGTTCTCGATGGACGATGCCCTGGAGCTCGGGCACGCCATCCTTGTCGACAACCCGCTGCGCATTGTCGGTCACATGACCTAATCCCATCACGTCGCACTCAACATTCACACAACACGCAAGGAGACGCACGATCATGGCCCCCAGAGAACGCTCCGAGATGGATCCCCGATACCTCTGGAACACCGAGAGCATCTTTGCTGATGCCGATGCGTTCGAAGAGGAGCTCCAGGCGGTGAGGGACGCCCTCCCGGCCGCTGCAGCGTACCAAGGACGCCTCAGCGAAGGTCCATCGACGCTGGCCGACGCCTTTGAGACGTTGGACAGCCTTCGCATGCGTCTGTTCAAGCTCTTTACCTATGCACACTGCCGACGCGACGCCGACACGACGGATCAAGCCGCCGCAGCGGCGCACGATCGCGTCCTTGGCCTGGCAGGACGCGCCATGGCCATGCTGGCTTTCGTCGAACCCGAGCTGCTGGCCATTGGCATCCCCACGCTCCGCGAGTGGGTTAGCGAGGAGCCACGTCTGTTGCACCTTGCCCACTATGTGGAGGTACTCGCGCGGATGGCCCCGCACGTCCGCTCCCCCGAAGTTGAAGAGCTGCTGGGAGCCCTGATGGATCCTTTCCGGAGCGCCGAGAACATCCATGGCCTGCTGGCGAACGCCGAGCTGGCCTTCCGCCCGGCGCGCACCTCGATGCCCGCAGCCAAGGAAAAGCCTGTCACCCAAGGCACCATCGATGCACTGCTGACCAGCCCCGACCGCGAGCTGCGGCGAACCGCCTACGAGAGCTATGCCGACGCCCACCTTGCGCTCAAGAACACCATGGCGGCTTGTTTGGCGACGGGCGTCAAGCACAACGTGTTCCATGCCCGTGCCCGCCGCTACGACTCGGCGTTGGAGGCGTCGCTAGACGACAATCACATCCCCGTCGCCGTGTACCACAACACCATCAAGGCGTTCCGACGCAATCTGCCTATCTGGCATCGCTACTGGGCACTGAAACGCGAACTGCTCGGATACGAGACTCTGCGGCCCTACGACGCCAAGGCGCCGCTGCTCACGGAACAGCCTGAAATCACCTTTGAGCAGGCCGTAGACTGGATCTGCGACGGTCTGGCCCCTCTCGGCGAGGAGTATGTCACGCGTCTCCGCCGAGGCGTCCTCGAGGAACGTTGGGTGGACGTCTACCCAAACGTCGGGAAGAAAGCGGGCGCCTATTCCAGCGGCACGCAAGGCACCATCCCGCTCATCCTGATGAGCTTTAACAACGACGTCTACGGGTTGAGCACGTTGGCCCACGAGCTGGGCCACTCGATGCACTCTCTCATGACCTGGAATGCACAGCCACCTGTTTATGCACGCTATGGCATCTTTATGGCAGAGATCGCCTCGAACCTCAACCAGGCGCTGGTGCGCGATCACCTCCTGTCCACCGCCGATGACAAGGCGCTCCAGATCGCCCTGATCGAGGAAGCGCTATCCAACTATCATCGCTACTTTTTCCTGATGCCGACGCTGGCGCGGTTGGAGCTGGCCATGCACGAGCGCATCGAGCGTGGGCAGGCACTCACAGCCGACGATCTTGTCTCCATGACGGCCGATCTCTTTGCTGAGGCCTTTGGCAGCGAGGTCGAGCTGGACCGCGATCGTGTGGGCATCACCTGGGCCCAGTTCCACACGCACCTCTACATGAACTTCTATGTCTATCAGTACACCACGGGCATCGCGGGAGCCCAAGCGCTGGCAGATCGCATCCTGAGCGAAACCCCTGGCGCGGTGGAGAGCTACCTAGAGTTCCTGAGCGTGGGATCATCGGTGTTCCCGCTGGACGCCGTCAGCGCTGCGGGCGTCGACCTGACCACGCCAGAGCCCATCGACCGCGCTTTCTCCCACTTGCAGGGGCTCATCGATCGCCTCGAGTCCCTAACGCGTGAGAAGACGGACGCGTGAGGAGACGCAACCCATGACGATGACATCGAAAGAACGCGCCCGAACGGCGCTGCACGGCGGCATCCCTGACAAGGTTCCGCTGGGAGACTTTTCCATCGATGCGGATACCGTCTCGCGCATCCTCGGCCACCCGACGTATGTGCGGGCCAAGGCTCGCTCGCAGATCGCCCTCTGGGAAGGGCGCCGCGACGAGGTGGTCCAGAATCTCATCGAGGATACCATCGCGCTGTTCCGCAAGCTCGATTGCTATGACATGATCAACCTCTGCGCGATGACCCTGGGGCTGGTGCCACCAAAGGGCTACCAACCTGAGGCGCCACGCAGGATCGATGACGTCACCTGGGAGTACGACGACGGACGCATCCTCAAGTACTCTGAGATCACGGCCGACATCACGTTGGTGTACGACCCAGAAGAGTGGACGCGCCCGATCTCGCCAGAGGACTATCCCCTCGATTGGACCTACAAGCCCCCGGATCCCTCGGTCTTTGAGCTGGTTGATGCGGTGATCGACGCCTTTGGGGAGGATCGCTTTATCATCGGGCCCTACCCGCTGGCCAACGAGTGGGTGCAACTGGGGACCATGCAGCGCACCCTCTTTGAGATGGCCGAGCGACCGGAGCTTGTGGACCGGGCGGTGCAATCGAGCATGGCGCTCGCAAAAGTGCAACAAGCTCACTGGCCGACGCGCGCCTTGGACGCGGTCATGGATGGCACCGACTTTGGGTTCAAGAGCGGCACCTTTATGTCGCCCAAGATGTGGTGGCGGTTCTGCTATCCGCCTCTGGCAGCGAACGTGGAGGCAGCCCACAACGCAGGCCTGCTTTTCATCCAGCACGCCTGCGGCAACAACTGGGGCATCCTCGATGGCTTTATGCGAGCCGGGGTCGATGCCTACCAATCGGTACAGACCACGGCGACGATGGAGATCGCCAAGGTAAAAGAGTACGTGCAGGGTAAGCTAGCTGTCTGGGGCGGGGTGCAGGTCGAACACCTGGTGGATGGAACAGCCGAGGAGGTACGCCAGGACGTCCGATTGGCTATGGAGCGAGTCAAGCCGGGAGGCGGCTTTGTGCTGGGCTCGACGCACAGCATCGCCGTTGGCACGCGCTATGACAACTTTATGGCCATGCTGGACGAGTTCGACAAGCTGCGCGACTACTAGATTGGCAGGCTAGTGGACGGGCGCCCCTCTTTTGATCGGTGTCGATAGAGGGGCGCCACCTCTTCGAAGCTACTGACCTTGCCCGTCCTCGACGTCCAAGCGCAACTCGCGCTCTAGCATGGCGAGATCGGCCTCCACCATCATGCGCACCAGTTCCTCAAACCCGATGTCGGGCTCCCAGCCTAGCATCTCGCGCGCCTTGGTCGGATCGCTCACCAGGAGATCAACTTCCGCAGGCCGGTAGAATCGTGGATCCTGCACAACGTACGGGTGCCAGTCCAAGCCGGCAGCATCGAATGCCACCTCCACCAGCTCGCCGACAGAGTGCGTCTCGCCCGTCCCCACGACATAATCATCGGGCCGATCCTGCTGCAGCATCAGCCACATGGCCCGCACATAGTCGCCGGCATAGCCCCAGTCTCTGCGCGATTCCAGGTTCCCCAGACGGAGCTCATCGGCAAGCCCCAGCTTGATGCGCGCCACGCCATGCGTCACCTTGCGCGTGACAAACTCGAACCCGCGCCGAGGCGATTCGTGGTTGAAAAGGATGCCCGAGCACACGAACATGTCATAACTCTCACGGTAGTTGATGGCGATCCAGTGCCCATACACCTTGGCCACACCGTACGGACTGCGAGGGTAGAACGGCGTAGACTCCTGCTGAGGCACTTCGCGAACCTTCCCAAACATCTCGCTGCTAGATGCTTGGTAGAACCGTATCCCCTGGGGATCCACGACCCGGACCGCTTCCAGCATCCGCGTCACTCCCAGGCCAGTCACGTCGCCCGTGAAGACCGGCTGCGACCAGGACGTAGGCACAAAGCTCTGTGCCGCCAGGTTGTACACCTCTTGTGGGCGATAGTCCGACAGGATCTGAAGCAGCGACGTCTGGTCGAGCAGATCGCCCTGCACGAGCTCGATCCGATCCTGGATATGCTTGATACGCTCAAAGTTCACCGTGCTGCTACGGCGCACCATACCAAGCACCTCGTAGCCCTGCTCCAACAAGAACTCTGCCAGGTAGGAGCCATCCTGACCCGTCAACCCAGTGATCAACGCGCGTCTTGCGCTCATCGGGAATCCTCCTGCGTGGATTGGTCGGCGCGCGCGTCCCCCCTCAGCCTGGCACGCCAGTCATCGAGTACGTCCGAAATGGTGCGAACGAAGGGAATGGTCGGCGTCCAACCCGTGAGCGACGTCAGTTTGCCAGCATCGCAGACGACCCGCGGCACATCAGACGGGCGCATCCGAGCGGGATCCGCCTCTACACGGATAGACACCTCGCTGCGCCCCAGCAGGACGTCCAGCACGTCCTGCATGGCATGCGCCTCTCC
>CAYOBT010000216.1:0-5106 GCA_964402205.1 uncultured Anaerolineales bacterium | reverse complement strand
AGACTTGACAAGGTGCTGCTCATTTCGGGCTGGAAGGTGGCCCTCGACAACCTCCGGGTGTGTACTGCGAATCCACCAGGGCACCTCAACTGCGGCCAGTGCGAGAAGTGCTCGCGAACGATGCTTGAACTACTTGCCTGCGATGCTCTCAGCAAGACCTCCGCATTCCCGGCCAAGGACGTGCATCCGGAGATGCTCGATGGCATTCGGCTCAGCGAAAAGTACCAAGACGTGTGGTATGAGGAGTTGATCGCCCCGTTGACAGAACGGGGCCGTGGTGACCTAGTTAAGGTCATCCAAGACAAGCGCCGCGAGTTCCAAAAGCGCCTCGCTTGGGAGGAGGAGCGTGACTGGAAGGGCCTCGTGAAGCGCTTCGACCGGAAGTGGCTGCGGGGGACCCTGCACAGGACCTACAGCTTGATTCGAAACGGACCGCCGCCTCCTACGACATCTCGGGGTTAGGTCGCGTAAGGAATGGTGGGTGCCGTGTGAACATCGGAGCCATCGGTTGGTGGAGCTACGATAACCAGGGCGACTTGGCCATGCTGGCCGCGCTGCGGCAAGGTTTGGCGCCGCATCGCGTGGTAGCCATCGACACCGGCTTCTCGGCGCATCCCGACACGATCTATCGACTGAACCGGCTCGACTATATCATGCTAGGCGGCGGCACGTTGATCACGGGTAAGCCCACCGCACCGTTTGACTCCTTTGACCAATGGGCAGAACAGCTCGAGCCCCCACTGGGCGTGGCAGGCCTGGGCGTCGATTCTGTATCGGACGCGCACTGGCCGCCTGTAGAGGCGATGCTCGACCGCGCACAGTTCTTTTTCGTGCGGGATCGAGAGAGCCGCCATCTACTGCGTGACCATCCCAAGGTGCAGGTAGCCCCCGACCTGACTTTCGCTTACCCGCTGCCGTCCCGTGAGGGTCGCTCTAGCGAAGCCAGCGCTCCTCCGGTCTGTGGCGTGAACCTGCGTCGCTCTGCCTGGAGCGACCTCGCTCCTAAAGCCTGGCTGGAGACGCTGAGACAACTTCCGGTACAGATCAAGGGCATACCCCTTTCTTCGTTTGACGTGTTTGATGAGAATGGTCTGCTGAAGGAACTCGACCCGGAAACACCGGAGCGTTTCGAACCAGCTCTGTACCATCGGCTTGATCTTATGGTTGGCACAGCATTTCACTCCATCCTGTTCGCAATCCAGGCCGCAGTCCCCGTGATCGCGATTGGCTACGCGCCAAAGGTGTGTCGTTTCATGGAGGAGAACGGCCTGGAACGCTATCTCCTAGCGCCTGACGAGCACATGCGACTTCCCGAGTTGGTGGCCGATCTGATGGCAAGGAGGTCCAAGGTCACGGCCGATCTCTTCAGAATTCGCAACCGCCTATGCCGAGAGGCGCGGCGGAATGTGGATAGCATGCGCGCGCAGATTGAAGAGAGTGGGCGGCGTCACCAACGGACTGGCCCTCGGGTGACCGTTGCGATTGTGGGTTCGAGCAACGTGGAGAAAGACCAGCGAGCCCTGGCCTCGTGCGCGGCTCAGACCTATGAGGACGTGGAACTGCTTTTCGTGGATGCCGATCCAGGCAACGACGCGCCCGCGCGGCTGCGTCAGGCGCTGCAACGGGCCTCTGGCACGTATGTGACCTGGATTGGTGGGGGCGACCGCCTCGCTGAGGACGCCGTGGATTGCCTGGTCGGTGGCCTTGAAAGCAAACCCCATCGCGACGTGGTCTATGCGGACTACTATGCCATGAGCAGCGCGCATCTGCCTCTCGGCTATCACTACGTACCTGGCCCTGAGAAACTGTACCGAAGAGATGTTGTAGGGCCTTGCTTTCTCATGCGCCGCACACTGCTTCCATTGCTGGATGAGATCGATGCGGACACCCCGTTGATGGCCTATCACCTATGGTTGCAGGCCGGGTCGAAGGACAGGTTTCTCGCCTTCCATGCGCCACTCTGCTATTCCTCGCGGCCTATCGGCTCGAGCCCATTCGTTGCCAAAGAGCGGGCCGTTCGCCGACGTTGGCGACGGACACAACCGCTGTGGAAAAGGACCGTATGGCGCGTGCTCGACACGGATCTGGGCGAGCGGCTGCTTGCACAACCCCTTGCCCGCTTGCTGCGATTGCTTGGCAGGAGACACGATGGCCAACCTCACTGAGACGCCCACTCACAAGGTGAGCGCGATCATCCCAACCTACAATCGCGCTGGCTACTTGCGAGAAGCGCTGGACAGCGTCTTTGCCCAATCGCTCCCGCCATGGGAGGTCATCGTTGTAGATGATGGGTCCACCGACGATACATTCGAGGTAGTGCAGGAGTATGGATCGCGTGTGCGCTATGTGCGGCACGACCGGAACCAAGGAATCGCCGTTGCGCGCAACACTGGTCTTGGCGCCGCACAGGGCGACCTTATCGCTTGGCTCGATTCGGATGACCTGTGGGAGCCGGGTTTTCTTGCCACTGTCATCGATATTCTTGGCAAGGCCACATCTCCCGATGGCGTGTACACCGGCATCACTTTGGTGGACACATCCAACGTAAGGCTCAGGTCTTCCGTGCGCACTGAGCGGCCTGAAGAGCTACATGACGCGCTGATTCGAGGGAATTTCCTAGCAACGCCGTCTGTCGTCGCCAGGAAAGCCTGCTACACGCGCGCAGGTCTTTTCGATCAGCAACTACGTGTTTCAGAGGACTATGACATGTGGTTGCGACTGGCACGCGGTTGCCGGCTAGAGGGCATTTCCCTCCCGCTGGTACGGATTAGGGTCCACAAAGGCAACACGCTCTCAAATGCTGATGCCTTCTGTGAGGCGAGGCTGATGATCCTTCGCAAACACTTTGCGGCATCGGAAGGCAACGACCCTGATCGGCTAAGGAGATCTGGACTGGCATACGGCTATGGCCTGCGCAGCATCGCGACCATGTACGTGGCCAACGGCCAGGCAGAAAAGGGATGGCAGTTCCTGACAAAGGCTGCAGCGCGACATCCTCAGATACTCGAGCAGCTGGACACATACTACGAGCTCGCCCTTGAGGACCAGCCGCGAGCGTATCGCGGCGATGCCACACAGCTCGATATCCGCCATAGCCAAGCTGAGATCATGCAAAGATTGGAGAAGCTCTTCCGAACGTCAGGCTCGCGCGTAAAGGATCTCCGCCGCAGCGCCTACGGGAACGCGTATCTGGCGCTTGCCATGCTATGTGATCAAGCAGGCGAGTGGAAGGAAGCCCGATACCACATGCGGCGGGCATTGGCGACAAACCCGAGTCTTCTATGTCAAAGAGGTTTTGGGCGTCGCCTTGTGAAGCTATACCTTGGCAAGCGCGTGGTCAGGCAGTTGCGTCGAGAGAGTCGAGGCTGATGCGCATTCTGTTCATATCGAACCTGTACCCACCCCATGGCATGGGCGGCATGGAGCAGCGCTGTGAGGAGACCGTGAACCTGTTCCAACGCCGTGGACACACCTGTCACGTCCTGACTAGCCGCTACGCGGTTCAGCACCGAGAGGTCCCTGAGGAAGGAATCACCCGTGCTCTCCATCTACAGGCCGATGTTGACCATTACAGGCTCTCGGACCTTTGGCTAATCTGCAGCCGGAATAGAGCCAATCGACTGGCCTTGCAGCGTGTGCTGCGCTGTTTTCGGCCAGATCTCGTGTTCATCTGGGGCATGTGGAATCTGTCACCCGAGGTGGCCTACTGGGCCGAGAAGGAGCTTCCGGGAAAGGTTGCCTATTCCATCGCAAGCTACTGGCTGACCGAACCCGGTATTCACCTTGACTACTGGCAACGGTCAGCCAGAAACCCGCGCACCGAAAGGCTGAAATCGCTCGCGCGTCCTGCGGCATTAGCGATCTTGGCCCAAGAGCGTCGCAGCGAGGAGTTGGGCCTAGAACATGTCGTCTGTGTGAGCAAGCACGTGCGTCGGAGGCTGCTCGAGGCTAATCTGCTGCCCAATGGATGTCGTGGGATCTACAACGGCATCGACCCGGAGCCCTTTGTAAACGCGAGTAGGAGCCGAACAGCCAGCAATGGCAACCAGGCCAGACTCATCTATGTCGGCGGCATCCTACCGCACAAGGGCGTCCACACCGCCATCGAGGCATTGGGTCTGTTGGAGCAGCGTAGCCAAGGTGATCGCCTGCACCTGGAGCTAATCGGCGGCGGTCATCCCGACTATGTCGCACAGCTTCATCAACGCGTTGCTGATCTGGGACTGAGCCACCGAGTCACCTTCCATGGACGCGAGCCGCGAGAGGAGATACCCAAGCTGCTGGCACAGGCCCACATCTTCTTGTTCACATCAACCTGGGAGGAGCCGATTGCACGTTCGGTCATGGAAGCAATGGCGGCAGGCCTCGCCGTGATCGCGACGCCTGTAGGGGGACAAAGAGAGATGCTGGAAGATGGCGTCAACGCTCTGCTTTACCGCCCAGATGATGCCGATCAGCTTGCGGCGTGCATTCAACGTCTGAAAGGCGACTGCGCGTTGCGCGCCCGGCTCGGCGCTGCTGGACGGCGAACGGTCCTCGAACGGTTCACGCTCGACCGGATGGCCAACGAGATGGAGAGCTGGCTGCAATCAATCATAGCAGGATCCGGTGCCCGCCTAGAGCCTGCGCACTGATCGTGCGCTACGCCCACATCCAGGATTTGCAGCCAACAATGGTAATCGCCGTGAGCAAAGATATGGTGAGCTAGCATGTCTGATATTCCGAATCTGGACTCCATCAATCCCAATTGGCGGCTCAAGCGACCACTGGGACGTGGCGGCGAAGGGACTGTCTATCTGGTAGAGGACACTGCCTCAAGGCTCCGCTACGTCGTCAAGTTGTTTCACAGGCCCCGATCGGTTTCGGAATCCCAGAATCTCCTGCTGTATGCAGACCGGGTAGATGGCACCTGCATCGGTCTCCCAGAAATCGACTTGATCACGGAGTCTGGTCACCTAAAGGGCATATTCTACGCTCACCAGCCTCTCTATCGCCTACATTATCGCCTTTTCATCCAAAGCGAGCATCTGCGAAAAGCGCTCGTGGGTGCCTATTGCGCCATGCAGCGGCACCTGCTATCGCGTTCGCGTATGGTTCTCTGGGATG
>CAYOBT010000215.1:0-5118 GCA_964402205.1 uncultured Anaerolineales bacterium | reverse complement strand
AGCCGAGCGATGCGTTGCTTGGTTTGGGGGAGTTCGGTGGGCCTGATCTGGTCCCCAAGAACTGTCTCAAGGATGCGACGACTTTCTGAGGCGATCCTGAGCCAGAGGTCATCCGAGGCCTCAAAGAACAGCTCCAGATCAGGATCGGTCAGCAGCAGTTCGTGGATCTCTGACAGCAAAGCGTGCTTTTCGCTCGGTTCCTGGAACTCGTCGTTGCGGAGGGCGGTAATGAGCGCGATGATCTGATCCAGTCGCTCAAGCTGGGACTCTACGACCTGGCCATCCGGCCCAACGTAGACGTCTTCGACCATGCTCGCGGCCTCATCCTGGGCCTGGCGGGTCTTGGCGTCGCTGACATAGGTAATGCTATGGGGGGCTTTGACGTCGCGAGGGGAGGGTTCGCCCTCGGTCACAGCAAGCCGAGTGGTAGATCCATCTAGAGCGAGGATACCAACCCAAGCCCCGAGAACGAGGGCTGCCAGAAGCAAGCCGCGCACAGCAACGCGCGCCGGATGGGGCGTGCGCTCTTTCTCGGCTGGCTCTTGCCTACCGGCTTTCATCGTGCCCCCGATCCCATGCTATGAGGTCACAGTCGATCCCGCTTGCGACTAGGGGCTCAGTAGCTCACGTACAATGCGATCAACGAGGCTGCCATCCGCCCGGCCAGACAGACGGCCCATTAATTCGTGCATCACAGGACCAATGTCTCGCAGACAGGTGGCGTCCATTTCGTCAATGACGGCGGAAGCTTGGTCGCGGATCTGGGCTTCACTCATCCGTTCCGGGAGGTATCTCACGAGAACGGCGACGTCTGCGAGTTCCCTTGCCACCAGATCATCACGGCCGGCACGCTGAAGCTCCTCGGCAGCTTCCTTGCGAAGGTCGACTTCCTTGCTGATGATCTTGACGACCTCGGCATCCGTGACTTGGCGTTGGAGCTTGATCTCGGCGTTGATGATGGCCGCTCTTGTCAGACGAATCGCGTCCCTTGCTACCTCGTCGTGCTGACGCATGGCGATTTTGAGATCTTCCATGAGCTGTGCCTTCAGGTCCATCATACGCTCCTATTGGACTGTACCTTGGCAACAGCGGGGCAGCGACGCCAGCACTTGGAGCCCCATTATAGGGTTCGTGGAACGCTATCGTCAACACAAGCGCAGATTCAGACCGCGTGTTCGTCAATGGCTCGCCAGGAGCTCGCCGCCAATGCCGCGTGCATCAGCGGTGATGCATCGAACTGGCACAATCTGGTTGTGTAGATTGCTCGGTGAGGCGACCGAGGCCCGAATATAGGTATCGGTCAAGCCCATCCATTGCCCATCATCGCGATTCTCAAAAAGGACTGGGACGATCTTTCCTAGCAAATCGCGATGATAGGCGCTCGACAACTCGCGCCCAAGATCGCGCATCTTCTTGCTTCGCCTCTTGGCGATGCGCGGTGAGACCTGGCCTGGCAGGCGCAGGGCAGCTGTCCCTGGCCGCGGCGAATAGCGGAACACATGCAAACGCGAGAAGGCCATCTTCTGGACAAATGCGACGGTCTCCTCGAATTCCCTGTCTGTCTCGCCAGGGAACCCCACGATGACGTCAGTGGTCACAGCACCATGGGGCACCCGCTCACGAAAGGCGCGTACTCGTTGCCTGAATTCTTCGGTGGTGTAGCGCCTGGCCATGCGGCGAAGGGTGTGGTCGCACCCGCTCTGGAGCGGCAAGTGCAGATGGGGGCAGAGGCGTGGGTGGGGCCACAGGTCGAGAAGATCATTGGTCACGTCCCATGGCTCTATGGACGATAGGCGCAGGCGGGGCACTCTGGTCTCTGCGAGCAGCCACTGGACGAGCTTGGCGAGATCCCAGTCCGCCGCGTCCGGTGAGGCCGACCGGTCGGCGTCGTGGCCGTACGCGCCGATGTGAACGCCGGTCAACACGATCTCCTGGTAGCCCTCGTCGACGAGCTCTTGGATCTCCGCTAGGATAGCACGCGGGCTGACGCTCTGCTGCACTCCTCTAGCGATGGTGACGATACAGTAGGTGCAGTGGTTGTCACATCCATCCTGGATCTTGCAGAATGCGCGGGTTCGCGAACCGTCCATGGCGCCAATCGATCGCCTGTCCTCTGCCCGAGGGGACGGCTCACTCGCGAGAATCTGGGTCACAACACCCTCTTTGACTTGGTTGCCCAGGCAGAGATCAACGCCATCTAGCGAGCGCACTGTCTCGGGGGCGATCTCTGCATAGCAGCCGACGGCTGCCACGTGAAGAGACGGGTTCTCGCGCCGCAGTCGACGGATCGTCTGTCTGGACTTGCGCGCCGCGACGTGCGTGACCGCGCAGGTGTTGACGATGGCCCAGTCTGCCTCGGCGGGGGCATCGACGATGGCGTGCCCACGCTCGACGAGCTCGCGACGGAACCCTTCGAGCTCTGCCCAGTTTAGCTTGCAGCCCAATGAGGTAAGATAGACGTTCATGTCAGCAACGATGATAGCCCAGTGGCGATCACGGGCCAAAAGGGCAGTACCATCTCCTGGGAGTCGGCCTATAATGATCGTGGAGTCTCTCTACGCGTGTCGGAGCCCAACGATCCAGATATGACAACCATGGTATGGGTGGCCATCGCCTGGCTGGCGGGTATCGCAGACTCGGCTCGCGCTGCGCCGGCTGCCGGATGCTGTGCGCTGCTAGCAGCGGTGGGATGGCGGCTGGGCAAGCGGGGATTGGCAGCGGTCGCCCTTGCGGTGGGGATTGGCTTCGTCGGCGGCGCGGGAGTTCAGCGGCTGCAAGCGCGAACAAGCGCTCCTGAGCTCTGGGAGACCCTCGCTGCGCGCCAGATCACCGTCTACGGGCACATAGCAGAAGAGCCCATCTACCGCAGCACCAACATACAGGTCTGCTTGAGCGTGCAAGCTGTGGAGCAGCGCGGCTCGTTGGAGCCGGCTGTGGGTCGCGTTCTGGTCACCCTGAGCCGCTATCCCGAGCGCCGCTATGGCGAGCGCCTGGCCGTGACGGGGCATGCAGAGCCGGTTCGTCCCAGCTCGGGGTCGTATGGCCGGTATCTTGCCGCCCATCGCATCGATGCGACGATGGTTTGGGTGCAAACACGTAATCTGCCAGGAGATGCTGGTTCGCCGGTCTTGCGTTTGATGTATGCGATCAAGGACAGGGCCCGCGAAAGCATCGAGCGCATTCTACCAGAGCCAGAGGCCGGCCTGCTGAGTGGGATCTTGCTGGGGCTTGGGCACACGCTAGCCTATGACGTGGAAGAGGCCTTTCGGCGATCCGGCCTAACCCATGTCATCGTCATCTCCGGCTTTAACATCGGGCTGGTCCTTCAGCAGACCGTCCTGCTTCTGGAGAGGTGGTCGCCCCGAAGGGTGACGCTTGTGTTGGCGGCTGGCTCCATTGCAGTCTACACGCTGTTCGTGGGACCTAGCCCTCCTGTTGTGAGGGCCGCGATTATGGGGATCCTGCTCGTGTTGGCGGAACTCGCAGGACGTAGACCTCACGTGTTGACCTCGTTAGCCTGGTCCTCGCTGCTCATGACGGCTGCAAATCCAGCTCTTGTCTGGGACGTCAGCTTTCAGCTTTCCATGGTCTCTACGCTAGCGCTCATTGGCTTGACGCCGGTATTCGAGGGCTGGTCCCTGAGCCTGCTTGGCCGGCATCTTGGCCGTCCAAAGGCTCAGAGCGTTACCAAGCTGGCAAGCTCCTATCTTCTATCGACCTGCGCAGCTCAGCTTCTTACGTTCCCGATACTCTGGTATCATTTCCGGGAGATCTCGCTGCTAGCGCTACCAGCCAACGTTCTGGCGCTGCCCGCACAGCCGCCGATTACCGTACTGGGAGCCTTGGCTGCAATGGCCGGCACTCTCTGGAGACCTCTGGGCATGGCGGCAGCCGCTCTGGTCTTTGTGCCGCTTTGGTGGACGATCACGGTGGCAGAGGCGTTCGGAAGGCTCCCCAGCGCGTCTTGGCAAGTTGCTGCGCCGTCACCATGGCTTCTTGCAGGGTTCTACGCCTTCGTGGGAGGAGCATTGGTATTCCGTCACCTGGCGGATGGAGGCAGTAAGGTGGTGGCGTGGGTACGACAGCGCGTGGGCATCCTGGGCGCAGGCTTTGGAACGCTCTTGCTCATCCTGGCGGTCCTTGCGCAGCTCGCCAAGTTGCCCGATGGTCGGCTTCACGTCTATGTCCTGGATGTAGGGCAAGGCGATGGCATCCTGATCCGAACGCCGGCCGGCGCCACCGTGCTGATCGATGGCGGTCCCGATCCGCTGGTTCTGGCCTCCCGGCTACATCAGGTGTTACCCGTGTGGGAACGGAGGATCGACCTAGTCGTCGCGACCCACGCCGATGCGGATCACCTTTCGGGGCTGGTGCCCCTGGCTAGTCGGTATGCCATAGGTGCGGTGTTGCAGCCGCCCGATATGGGTGACGACCCATTGGGTGTAGAGTGGGAGCGGCAGCTCACTGCGTCAGGGGTCGTCCCCGCGGTGGCCATTCGAGGGCAATCGGTGACGCTGGATGGCGGTCTCACTCTTGAGGTGCTACACCCGGGCACAAGGGCGGTGGCTCAAGGCGATCGCAACGAAAACTCAGTGGTCATCTTGCTTCGGATGCGAGGGTTCTCGATGCTGCTCACGGGCGATATCGAGGCAGAGGCTGAGCGCGAGTTGCTCCAGGCCGAGCTGGTGAGTCCAGTGACTGTTCTCAAGGTGGCTCACCATGGATCGCCCTCATCTAGCGGCGAGGCTTTCCTGGAGGCCTGTCAGCCCACCATCGCCGTCATCAGCGTGGGCGCCGAGAACCGCGTGGGCCATCCAGCGGCCAATGTGCTGGCGAGGCTCAGCGATACCGGAGCGTGGGTACTTCGTACCGACGAGATGGGGACTATCGAATTGGTCACCGATGGGGCTGAGATCAAGGTACAATAGGAGCGGGACACCTAGTTTCTTGAGGAGGTGCCATGTCCACGGCTTGGAAGCATGTGGTGCCGATGCTACAGGTGAACGACGTGAACGAAACGATAGCCTATTACTGTGAGGCACTTGGTTTCGTTTTGGGAGCTGTCTGGCCAGGTGCCGGCGCCCAGCGCTAGGCGACCGTCTCGCGCGGGGAGATCGC
>CAYOBT010000214.1:0-5136 GCA_964402205.1 uncultured Anaerolineales bacterium | reverse complement strand
CGTGCTCCAACGCGACATGCAGGTGGACGCCGGCCTGCGACCCGTGCGCGAGGAACAGGTGCTTGCCGCGAGAGACCAGGCCGCGCGGGCGGTCCAGGCGGTATATGCCGGCCTCGGGTTTCCCGACATCACCGAAGACGAGATCGCCGCGGCGACAACGGCCAACGACAGCCGCGATATGCCCGACCGCGACGTCGTGGCGGATCTCGCAGCCGCCGATGCTTTGCTGGAAGACGACCGCGGCCTGGTGGACGTGATCCGCGCGCTGGACCAGGCCGGCCACGCAGAGACCGCGGAACGCCTGCTAGAGCTCGGTCGCCAGCGCGTGGCCGGCGACTATCTGCAGCCCTCCGCTATCTTTGATGACCACTTCCATGTGCTGAGCGCCATCAACGATCGCAACGACTATGCGGGACCAGGGACCGGGTACCGCCTTGAGGGCGAGCGCTGGCGCGAGGTAGCCGATATCCCGCTGGCGCAAGACCCCGAATCGTACCTTGAGGGCCAGGGAGAGCATCCGGCCCAGCGTCTCCAGGACCTCGGTCCGGCGGCCAAGGGGACGACGGCCGAGGTCATTGTCGCCGTCGGGCCTGCGTTTGGCCAGGCCCTCACCGAGACCATCGGCGGTCTACCTCATGAGACGGTTCTTGAGCAGCTCGTCGCGGGCATCGCTGAGGAGGGTACCTGGGCCCGGATCATCAAGGTGCACCACACCGCCGACTGCGCCTTCATCGGACATGTGGGAGCCCAGCTCAGCGGCTCTGGGATAGCGATCGGTCTGCAATCACGCGGCACTACCGTCATCCACCGAGCAGACCTCGCGCCGCTCACCAACCTGGAGCTCTTCCCCCAGTCCCCCCACCTGACGCTAGCCTCTTACCGACAGATCGGTCGGAACGCCGCCCGCTATGCCAAAGGCAAGCCCGTGCGACCGGTGCCCGTAGAGGTGGACAACTGGGCACGCCTACGTCTGATCGTCAAGACCATGCTTCTGCACCGTCGTGAGATCGAGCAGATCGAGCCGGATCGCTCACCCACAGAGCTCCATTTTGGCTTTGAGCCGGAGGTAGCACCATGACGTATCCCTTGCGAGAAGACGCGCAGGCAGACGTGCGCGCGCGCACGGGGCGCGCACTCCGCGACATCACCCTCGAGGCGTTGCGCTCGGGCGACCTGACGCTGGACGATCTCACCATCCATCCAGAGACGCTGCGCACCCAAGCCGCCGTCGCAGAAAAGAGCGGCTTCCCCCAACTCGCAGCCAACCTGCGCCGCGCCGCAGAGCTCGCCCACGTCCCCACGGAGAAGGTGCTGGCCATCTACCATGCCCTACGCCCTCGTCGCGCCTCCTACCAGGAGCTACTCGCCCTAGCCGAGGAACTCGAACACGAGTATCAGGCCATCCACAACGCCAAGCTGATCCGCCAAGCAGCGGAGGCCTATCGAGCGAGAGGCCTGGCCTAGACGACGGCTCGCCGGTCTAGAGCGGACTCGTCGCCAGAACATCCGCCGTCGTCAGCCAGCCGCGACCAGGAAAGAGACGGGCCACCTGCGGCGCAAACAGCGGCGATGAGCTGAGAAGCTGCGGCGTATCGTCGGCGATGACCTGCCCCTCGCTGAGCATCACCACACGCTCGGCGACCTGGGCCACGAGCTCCACGTCGTGCGTCACCAGCAAGATGCCCATCCCCTGAGCCTGCCAGCGCCGCAGAAGGTCTGCCAGCACTCCCTTGGCCTGATAGTCCAGGCCCCGCGTAGGCTCGTCCAGCATCAACACCCGGGGCCGCGTCACAGTGATGGCCGCCAGGGCGACCCTTTGGCGCTGCCCCACACTCAGATCACGGGGATAGCAAGCCTGCACATCCTGGAGCCCGAGCGTCTCTAGGAGCGCATCCGGCTCCACCGGTGGGTGCTCAAGCAGCCCATGATTCTGCAGGGTCACCGCCAGCTCTTCCGATACCGCATCCGCAAAGAGGAGATCGTCCGGCGTCTGGGGCAAGTAGCCGATCTCGCGACAGATACCCGCCGCGTCCCTACCACGCAGCGAGATCCCGTCAAGCCTGACCTCGCCCCCCTGCGGCTGTAGCAGTCCTACCACACATCGTAGCAGCGTCGTCTTGCCGGAACCGTTGCGTCCCATGAGCGCGACCAGCTCTCCCGCGCCAAGGCGAAAGTCCACGTCACGCAACACTGGCTCGCCGTTGTAGGCAAAGCTCAGCCCATCCACCTGAAGGAGATCACGCTGGCCCCGTTCGGGTATCTCGCGCGGACTCGCCGCTATGCTTGCCCTGCGCGCCAACGCTCGCCCCTCCTTGATAGTGAGAGGTAGCGGCGACCAGCCGAACGCTTTGCCCAACTCTACCAGGGGGGGAACCAGAGGGATCTGGCCCAGCACGTCTCGCGGCCATCCCGCCACGACAGGCTTGCCGGCCTCCAAGTACACAAGCTGGTCCACATAGGAAAGCACACGCTCCAGCCGGTGCTCAGCCATCACAATCGTCAGACCCAGGTCCTGATTCAGCCTGATGAGCGCTTGCAGCACCTCCTCGGCCGACTGAGGGTCAAGCTGCGACGTGGGCTCGTCCAACACCAGCACCCGCTGGCGCTGCGCCAACGCCGCGGCAATGGCGACCCTCTGTTTCTCCCCGCCGGAGAGATCGGTCAGCGAGCGGTGCCTGAGCGCCGTCAGGCCCAGGAGCTGCAGTACCTCGTCGACGCGCAGCCGCATCTCGCTCCTCGGCAGCCCCTCGTTTTCCAGCGCAAACGCTATCTCATCCTCGACGCGATCCAGCACGAACTGCGCCTCGGGATCCTGAAAGACAAAGCCGACGAGCCGGCTCAGCGCTTGAGGGCCATCCGCGATGGGGTCGTGTCCGGCCACCGCAACGCTCCCGCGCACCTGTCCGCCGCTGAAATGTGGCACGAGCCCGTTCAGGCATCGCAATAGCGTAGACTTGCCGCCTCCAGATGGTCCCGCCACCAGCACGAACTCCCCCTCGGGAATGGCCAGCGTGACGTCATCGAGAGCCGGCCTGGCTTTGCCCGGGTAGGAATAGCTCAGATGCTCCACGTGGATAAAGGCGGGATCCTGCACCCTCGTAGGGGCAGCGCCGTCGGTGGCGTGACGGTTCCGACCGCCCATGCCCCTGCTCTCACGCAAGCGAGCCGTTCGATGCGGCACCATCAGTTCATCGCCTCCTAGGATCCACCGGCAACGCTATGCGTGCGCGAGTCCTTTGCCTCGGCCGGTCGTCGTCCGCCGATCGCCAGGTACAGGACCGGCGCGAGCATCGCCATGAGAGCCAAGCCAACCATCGCATCGAATCTTGGCCACGCGAGCTGGGGATAAGGGCTATAGTCCAGCACGGATCGCCGCCACACCAGAACCACCAGCGTCACCAGGCAACCAAGCACAACGGCGGTATCGCCCACCGTCCAGGCCCACCGCCGATAGACAGTGTGCTCCACCGAGTGACCTGCAAGGTACAATGAGGCCCCGAGCAGGCCCAGTCCCGCCGCCAGAACGACCATCGATGCCGTGCGCGCCTGCGGCAGGAGCAAGTAGCAGAGCCATCCACTCAGGAGCGCCAAAAGCCCGGCCGCCAGCAACACGTGAACGCGACTCTGCAAGTCGCGCTTACCGACGGTGGCATAGCCGCGCGCCACCATGGCCTCCGCAAGCGCCAAGGCGCGCTCCAAAGCGCCCACAAGCAGTGGCGTAACGATCGGCAGCCAGTCCCGCAAGCCCTCGACGCGATGCCCGCGCACAGCCTGAGCTTCGCGGATCCGTTGCAGATTGCGGACCGCCTGCGGCACAAAGCTCATGGCGATAGCGATCACCACGCCACTCTCTTTGAAGGCCTTGGGCGTTAGGTGCAGCACATCCCTTGCCGAGAGCGCCCGGTTAAAGGCGGCGAACCCACCAAACACAATGGCCAGGTTCAGCCCGTTGATGGCCCCAAAGACCAACGCCTCCAGCGTTACGTCGCCGCCAAGCAGCGGAACCCACGCAGGCACGCGAAAGAGCAGTGTCGCGCCCACATGCGAGGTGAGGCCATTCAGCACCGCCCCGAACGGTACAGCCACCAGCGCAAAGCCCGCCAGCCCGAAAGGCAACCGTTCGCCCTTGGCCCTGGAGGCCCCACTCGCGTACACGCACCACACCACCAGCAGCAGCAGGAGACTATGCAGAGGGTTGCGGCTGTACGAGGCGGCCAGAAGCGTCGTCAAGGCCCAGACGAGCATCGCACGCGCGTCAGCCATCGGCCACCTCAAACCGAAAGCGCTGGCGGAAGCGCAGGAGCACCTTGGCCATCGGCGCCGCGAGAATCGCCAGCAACGCGACGTTCCCCACAGCGCGCGCCACATCCCAAGCGAGCGACGTCGCCGCGTAGAAAGTGGCATACCGGCCTAGCATCTCACCCAGGCCCAAGCCACGATCCCATGCCTGCTCCTGAGGAGCCATGGCAATGGGCCAGAAGTAGAGGTTGATGACGATGCCATAGAGGAAACCCCAGATCGCCCCCAGTCCATACAAAGCATAGCGCTCCCAACCCCTCCCCTTGCAGCGGACCCATCCCGATGTCAACCCCACCCAGCCAGCAGCGAACATCTGAAAGGGCAGCCAGGGTCCCACCCCACCGGTGATCACGGCCGACGTGAGCAGCGAGAAGGTCCCCATAAGGAACCCGAACCGCGCGCCGAACACGTGGCCAGCGATGATAATGACGGCAAAGATCGGGGAGAATCCGCCGGGCAACGGCATGGCGACCTCGATGAAGCGCAGCACGCTGGTCAGCGCAACCAACACACCGAGCATGGCGATAGCCTTGGCGCTTAGGGTTTGGCCTTGAGCCTCCAAAAGAAGCGCCAGCACCGATAGCCCAAGCATCCCCGCCGTGAGCAAAGGGGTCGACCATGGCTGGGATTCGCCCAACGATATGCCGGGGCTCAGAGGTCCAAGCAAAGGATACAGCAGCACAAGCACCCCGATGGCCGCGCCGAGGGCATAGATGGCAGATGCGAGGTAGCGTCGCATAATTCAGCTCCTCCGACGCCCAAACCACAGCGCCGCAGCCAGCAACCCACTCGCGAGCCCGCCGAACAGCGCATAGCTCGTCCATGACGGCTCTCCAG
>CAYOBT010000213.1:0-5141 GCA_964402205.1 uncultured Anaerolineales bacterium | reverse complement strand
ATAGTGAGGCCGCGCGTGAGAAAGGCCATCTCGCGGAACCGCTGCGTCAACGTCTTGAAGCGATAGTCGAGGGTCTGGATGATCTCGGTGTCGGGCATAAATCGGGTGCGCGTGCCAGAGCCGCGCGCCTTGCCGTGGTCGATCACCTCGGTGGCGGGCATACCGCGCTCGTAGCGCTGCGTGTATCGCCGTCCCTCGTAGCGGACCTCGACCTCGAGCCATGCTGAGAGAGCGTTGACGGCAGAGATGCCGACGCCGTGGAGGCCGCTGGCGACCTTGTACCCGCCGCCGCCAAACTTGCTGCCCGAGTGCAGCACCGTGTGGACGACCTCCAGCGTGTTCTTGCCGGTGGTCTTTTCTATGCCCACGGGAATGCCGTGGCCGTTGTCTTGGACGGTGACGACGCCATCGGCGTGGAGCGTGATCTCGATGTGGTCACAGCGCCCGGCCAGCGCCTCGTCGATCGAGTTGTCCACTACCTCGTAGACAAGGTGATGCAGGCCGCGTTGATCAGTGCTGCCAATATACATGCCTGGGCGTCGCCGAACCGCCTGCAGGCCTTCCAGAACCTGAATGTCGTCGGCTGTGTAGCGGGGGGGCACGTCAGTCATGGCCTGGCGAGTCCTCCGTTTGGCTGTGGGCACGGGCCTGGGCCAGGAGACTGTGCCACAGGCTCAATCGTTCCCGATAGTAAATGAATGTGGCCGCCGTTAGACCCGCGCCGACAAAGGCGTTGATGGGGATCGCGACGGCGATTCCCAGCGGCGAGGTGAGTAGGTTCTGCCAGATGACGCTCATGCCAGCGCCAATGATGGTGCATAGAAGGATGAATCCCAGCGTCGGCCAGAACGACATGCGCAGCAGAATCATGCTGTTGCGAACGGCCTCGAGAGGTTCGGCGTGTGACATGGTGATTGCCTCGGGCGCGAAATAGAGATACAGCCCCAGCCACAAGGCGGCTCCTAGGAGCAGAAACGTGAACGGGCCACAGAGGAAGCTAAGCCCCATGGCTGCGGCCGTGACGAGGACGATGGGAAGAAGGACCATGACGATATAGAGCGCATAGCGCGGGAGTGCTCGTATCGTTTTGCCGAAAGGTTCGCCGTCACCTCGGACTGCACGGCCCGTCAATGCCAGGTACAGGGTTGCTATAAAGAGGCCAGCGATGATGATGAGCGCCAGCAGCCCAAACGCGGCGTAACCGTCGGATAGCTCGATGATCCAAGGGTCCGTTGGCGCAATGAGCCGTGTCGCGGCAACGCTGGGGATGCCCAGGACTCCCCACACGAGGCCGCTGAGCAGGTTGGCTCGGCCAGCCGTTTCCCTCAGGAACGTTGGATCGAACTCGGGCATGGCAGCTAGCGTCGCATCCAAGCCCGGATCAATGTTAAGGGTTTGTTGCATTTCCTCGAACGCTACGACTGTCTCCTCGACGATAGGCGCGATAGAGAGCTTGGGGCCTAGCCAGAGAAAGACGTCCAGCAGGATGGGCAGCAACAGCAGCCAGGGATTCCGGCGGACGGTGTCAAACCCTGCGGTGAGGGTATCGATGATGTTCAATGCCGTTTGTACCTCCAAGCCACGATTCTAGCACAAGACGGCAGGCTGCGAAAGCGGCGTCGGGCGGTCCTGCTGCCGCCCAACGTCCGCGCTGTGGCTAGCTGACGCCATCCACGCTCTAGTTGCCCGAAGTCTCTTTCTCTGGAACTGGGGCCTCGTCAGCCCCCGCCTCGCCTGTGGGAAGGCCTTGCATGTCAACCAGGAGATCACGCAAAGCACCAAAGAAGGTGTCGTAGGCCGTCAGTCGTTGCTTCATGGTCTCCATGGTGGCTCGGGCCTCGGCCAGATCGCTTTCCATCTGGTCTATGATCTTGCCCTGCTCACCCAAGGTAGTATCCATTTCGTCGAAACGTGTGCCATAGGTCTCGCGGAGCTCGGACAGGTCCGATTCGAGGGCGCCGATGCTGTTCTCTGTGGCGGCGAGATCGTCGTGCATCGCTTGTGCGTCTTGCTCGAGCTCGGCGACGCGGCCAGAGAGCTCCATGACGCGATCGACTTTGGCGGAAAGGTCAGCATTGTCGGCGGCCAATCGGTCAAGGCGTTCCCACGCGATCTCGCTGTTGTGATAGATCGTGTCGAGGTTGCGGCTGAGTGCCTCCATCTCGTTGCGTGAGGCATAGCTGAGGGTGCCACTGTAGGCCAAGAGGACCAGCAGCATCACCAGGGCGCCGATGATGGCACCGCCAGCGACGAGCAAGAACCCCCACCAGAACCCATGTCCCGCGTCGGTCTCGCGGGTCTTGGGAGACGGGGCGGCCGCTTCTGGTTGCTCTGCGGTTTCGGGCTCTTTGATCGGCTCCTCGGCTTGGGCAGGCGGCTCCTCTGGCGGTTCCTCTGCCACCTCTGCCTCCGCGGGTTCCTCATCCACGGCGGCTGCCACAGGCTTTGCCGGAGGCTGCTCCTCAGCGGGGACGGGCTCTGTGACCCGTGCCTCCTCGACGGGCTCCTCGGCCTCTATCTCAGGCTCGCGTCTGGTCTGCTCTTCAGGCATAGCCACCTCCTCTTCCCCAGCAGTCGCTTTTGGTTCTTTGTCCAAGGCCGCTTCCGACGGTTCTCCCTCTGCTTCGGTCTCCTCACTGACCACGATGGGGCTCGCAAGCTGTGGTGGTTCTGCCTGGCTTGTTACGGACGTCTCCTCAGCGTCTGCTGCCTCGGTAGCGGCGATTACGGTGATCTGAGGCCCAATGCGATCTAGCAGGGCCGGTCCGATGCCTTGCACGGCCGTGAGCTCATCAAGGTTGACAAAGGGGCCGTGCTCCTCACGATACTGGACGATCCGTTGCGCCAAAACGGGGCCAATGCCGTCGATGGGGATGAGATCGTCGCCGGAAGCTGCGTTGACGTCGACAGGTACATTCCTTGGCGTCTCGGTGGTCACGGTACATGCCTCCTTTGCGGTGCGAGCGCCTTTGCTCGCGCTCAAGCTATGCGGCTGAGTCCAAGTGCGTCAGTAGGCAACGTCCCAAGGCTGGATGTCGGGGCCGATAGCGTACGGATATCTACCTACACTATTATACCACGCAGAGCAACCCCACGCAGGTGCCAGCGCGGCAATTGCTTGGTATGGATGGTGCGTGCAGGATCGGACTAGGCTCTTCAGAACCCTTGACACCTTGCCCAGCTAGCATCTACACTGGCGACGGGGAAGGAGGTCCTATGCGTATCCGTGACGTCTCTTGCTTTCCCACGTGGGGCGGGAGTCGGAACTATCTCTTTGTGGTCGTTGATACCAACGACGGAACTTATGGCGTGGGCGAGGCAGGCCTGACTGGGCGCGAGCGTGCCGTGATGGGCGCCATCGACCACATGCGACCGTTGTTGATCGACCAGGATCCGTTTCGGACGCAGCATCTTTGGCAGCTGCTCTCGCGAGGTGGCTTTTTCCCACACGACCGCGTTCTCGGGAGCGCGCTGGCCGCCATCGACATTGCGCTGTGGGACATCAAGGGCAAGGCGTTGGGCGTGCCCTTGTACAAGCTTCTTGGGGGACGGGTGCGCGCTAGAGTGCCGTGTTACTGCCATCTGGGGGGAGGCGATCAACCCTCCCCGGACGCGCTGTTGGCATCTGCTGAGCAGCGGCTGCGAGAGGGGTGGCGCTACCTCCGATTTGCTCTGCCAACAGAGGGGGCGGTGCTGGAGCCAACGCGCGCCATCCGGCAAGCGGTGGCTCAGTTCCGGGCCCTGCGGGATGCCTTTGGGGAGGGGCCTGAGCTCTGTTTCGATGTTCACACGCGCCTTGACCTTGCCCCAGCCGTTCGTTTCTGCGAAGAGGTGGCGCCGTATCGTCCGTACTTTGTGGAGGACGCGCTACGGGCCGAGAACACGTCGTGCTACCGTCAGCTCCGTTCGCGGACCAAGGTGCCCTTGGCCGTCGGCGAGCAGTTCGCGAGCAAGTGGGAGTTCGCGCCGCTCATCGAAGGGGATCTGATCGATTTTGCCCGGATCGATCTGTGCATCGCGGGCGGTATCACCGAGGCCCTCAAGATCGTGGGGTGGTGCGAGGCGCATCACATCGCCCTGACCGTGCACAATCCCCTGGGACCTGTGAGCACCGCTGCGTGTGTGCATTTCAACTTGGCAGCGCCCGTTCCGGTGCTTCAGGAACAGCCTCGCGATCCTGGAGAGATGCTGCCAGACGTCGTCGACGGGCTGCCTGCATGGAAGGACGGCTTTCTGTTTGCGAACGAGGCGCCGGGTCTTGGTATAGGCTTTGATCGTGAAGCTGCCAGGGCTCGTCCGATGCGGATGCTGGAGTTGCCGCACCTGCAGCGCGACGACGGATCTCTGACGAACTGGTAGGGGGTGCCGTGCCGCGAAGGCCTGATGTGGCAAGGGAGGCGTGGCTGTGACACTTTGGGGCATCGCTGTGCTGGTTCTCGATGCCTACCTCCTTGTAGGCATCCTGCCGTGGGTTCTGGCTCGCGCTCTCGACTGGTACCTTACACGTGGCGCTGCGGCTGTACCTGAGCTTGAGCGCGACCTGCAAAGACTACAGGAGGCTATTTCCGAGCTCGAGCCCTACGTCCGCGAGATGCCACGCCCCGGTCCCTTTACAGACCCCGACAGGCAGATTGCGAAACTAGCGCGCCGTCTCGAAGAGCAGATCCTGTGGGCTGAGAAGGCCATGCCCGAGCTGCGGGCCTACCAAGCGATGCCTCTTTCCATTCCTCAGGCTCTGTTGTTTGGGGGCGTCAAGTCACTGTGGCGAATCTGGCCTGTGTTTCGCACTGCCTGGTCGGTGCGAGAGCTGCTGCTAGCGGCCGAAGAGACGCGAGGGGAGCTGCTCGACGAGATCCGTGCCGCGCAGGACATCCCTCGTCAGGTGGAGGGACAGATTCAGGCGCTTGGTGCAGAGCAACAGCGGCTGGTCGCCGTGCTAGATGCGGAGCGTGAAGCCGGCACGCACGGGCTGGAGGGGCTACGCCAGCGCTTGCACGAGGTCGCGACCACGCTCGAGGCTGCAGAGCGACATCTGCGGGAGGCGCCCCCTGAGAACCTGCCTCCCATTCTGGAGGAGCTGGCCGTACACACAGCAAGCATCGCCGATGTGCTGCAGCAGCTAGATGAGCGTGTACAGCAGG
>CAYOBT010000212.1:0-5143 GCA_964402205.1 uncultured Anaerolineales bacterium | reverse complement strand
CTTGCATGTCCACCTCGACCTCAGTATACGAGGCGGGGGATGGGGCGTCAACCCAGTTGGGGGACAAATGGCGCTGGCGGCAGGGACGCCGTCGGCGCTCGCTGCTATTCTACCTTCTTGGGGTTGACATAACCACGGCGCTTGACGACATAGTCGCCGCGCTGCCAGCCGCGATGGGCGTGGACCCGCTTGGTCTTGCCGTCGGGTCGCAGCAGGTAGGCGTAGGTGGTGCGGTTGGTGGTGCGATAGCCGTCTTCGTCATAACTGGTGCTCTCGACGGTGCGGATATCGGTGATGCGCCCCTCGTAGGCGCTGATCATCCTGAAAAAGATGATCAGCGCGCTGATGCCCGCCGCCAGCGCCACGCCATAGAGGATCTCCACCTCTTGGCCCGCCACCAGGTAGGCGACGATGGCGACGACGGCAAACACGATGGCCCAGAGGACCACGTTCTGGACGGCCTTGCCCACGGCGCAGCCGGTGTTGGCTTGGGGCGCGGCGGGCACCTGTTGCCGCTGGGACGCCTGGGGTCGCGCGGTGCTCGGCCTGGGCGGCGGAGCGGCCTTTTGCTGGGGCGGGGGAGGAGGCGGCGCCGTCTGGGGAGGCGTGGCGGCCTGCCAGGCTCCGTCGATGTAGACGTGCCACTGGCCCGTGCCTTCTTGGGGCATCCAGAGGCGGCCCCGCTGATCGTACACGCGTAACTGATCTAGCTCGGCGCGATAGCCGGCCTCGGAAAGCTGGCCTGACGCGCGCTGCGCCTCGATCCATCGGAAGCGCTGCTCGGCCTGGGAAAAGTCCATGGTGGGTGCTCCCCTATGCGATAGAGGCGCGGCCCTCGCCATCGTTGCGATGGAGCGGCCGCGCCTCGAACGGCGACGGTGTGTCTGGGCCTATGGCAGGCCGGTGATCGCGGAGCGGATCGCGGCGGCGGCATCGTCCAGCGCTGCTTGCGGATCCTCGCCGTCCTCGAACACGCCGGCGATGGCGCCGTTGAGCTCATCCACATAGACGGATAGCTCTGGGCTGACCGGGAGCGGCGCGCCGTCTGCGATGAGGGCAGCGGCGTCCTGGAGCAGCGGGTTCTCGGTGTCGACGCCAACGCGCGTGGGGATATGGCGGTTGGTGGCAAAGAGCGTCTGGGCCGTCTCGCCGACCAGGTAGCTCATGAACTCCCACGAGATCGTTCGGCGAAAGTAGGTGGCGTGCCAGTTCATGTAGACGACGTTGGTCTGCACAAAGCCCGAGAGCGAGCCATCGCCGTAGGTCGGCCACGGATCGACGGCCAGGTTCTCGGCACCGAGGGCATCCTCGAATTGGGGGATCAGCTCGCTATCGGCGATCAGGAGGCCGACCTTGCCCGCGGCAAAGGCCTCGATGGCCTCGGCCTGGTTGTTCATGGTCACGTTGGGATCGGCGTCCTCATAGGCGGTCAGTAGGTCCATCCAGGCGAGGCCGCTCTCGCCGGAGAAGAGGGGCAGGTCCTCGTCGTCCATGCGGCTGCCGCCCAGGCCAAAGAGGTGGCCGCCCGACGGGATGAACCCGCGATCGAGGCGCGCCCCGGCGACGTCGTCGGCGGTGGCGGCTTGCGCGGCGGCGACCAGGTCATCCCACGTGGCGGGGGCCTCGGGGACGATGCTCGTGTTGCGGAGGAGCACCATGCCGTGGAGCGTCAGCGGCAGGCCGAGGATCAGGTTCTCGTGCTCGACGGAGCTCAAAGCCAGCGGGTCGATGGTCTCCCAGAAGGACTCTTCCAGGGGCAGGGGCTTGACGTCCTGCACGAGCTCTTGGGCGTACCATTCGGGGGCATAGGCGCCCGCCGCGATGATGAGATCCGGTCCGCCGCCGGTGGGCTCGATCTCTTTGTCCAGCCTCGCATAGATCTCGTCGGGGGGCACGTAGGTGACCTTGAAGCCCACCCTGGGGTATTCCTCGGTAAAGGCCGTCATGGTCTCTTCCAAGGCCTCGGCGTCCACGCCCTCAAAGCTGTGCCACAGGCTCACCACGCCCTGGAGATTCTTCTGCGAGGGTTTGGTGGGGGTGACGTCGCGGTCGAGGGTGGGGACGACCTTGAGGATGGGCGTCGTATCGGGCTTGGGGGTGGGGGTGGGTTCGCTTTCTACGACGCAGCCCGATAGGAGCATCGCACCTACCAGAGCGATCGTCAAGAAGAGCGGCAGGGGTTTCCTCATGGTCCGTGTCCTCCTCGTGCGAGCAGCGATAGCGTCCGCGGCCATACGACTGACGCCCCCTCGATAGAGAGGGCCACCAAGGGTGGCGATCAGAGAGGGTGGCTACATGGCCATTCTAGTCTCTCAGGTTGGCATGTGTCAAGCCCTTTTGGGGATGCGCGACGCGACTGTGACGCGTTTGGAGCAGGGTGCTATAATCGGTGTGGATCGGCGCCGTGGTAGGCGCCGTTACGCACGTATGGGCAGCAGAGAAAGAGGGCGCAATGGCGACGCTAGAGCAGGTGCATGAGACGTTGACGCAGGTGATGGATCCCGAGCTGAACCGCAGCATTGTGGATCTGGGGATGGTGCACGATGTGACGTTGGAGGAGGGCGTGGTGACGTTCACGCTGGCCCTGACGACCATGGCGTGCCCCATGCAGCAGCGGATGAAGGACGACGCGCGCGAGCGACTCCTGGCGTTGGACGGGGTGCGCGACGTGGTGGTGAATGTCCGCGAGATGACCCAAGAGGAGAAGGATCGCATTTTTGGCAAAAAAGAGGAGAAAGAAGGCTCGGCTGTCGCGCTGAACAACATCAAGCATGTGGTGGCGGTGCTTTCGGGCAAGGGCGGCGTGGGCAAATCGTCGGTGGCGGCGCTGCTGGCGTTGGCGCTGCGGCGACGTGGCGCGCGCGTGGGTCTGCTGGACGCTGACATCACTGGCCCCAGTATCCCCAAGATGCTCCTTCCCGAGCAGGTTCGGCCGCTGGGAAGCCCGTACGGGATCCTCCCCGTCGAGACGGACGAGGGCATCAAGGTGATGTCCATCAACCTGCTGCTGCAGGATCCGAACCAGGCGGTGATCTGGCGCGGGCCGCTGGTGAGCGGGGCCATCAAGCAGTTCTGGGGCGATGTGGTCTGGGGCGAGCTGGATTACCTGGTGGTGGACCTGCCGCCGGGCACGTCGGACGCGTCGTTGACGGTGATGCAGTCGATGCCGCTGGATGGCGTGGTTCTGGTGACGACGCCGCAGAGCCTGGCGGGCATGGTGGTGCGCAAGGCGTCGTCCATGGCGATGCAGCTCGACGTGCCGCTGCTGGGGCTGATCGAGAACATGAGCATGGTCGTGTGCCCCGACTGTGGCCGCGAGATCGAGGTGTTTGGCGAGAGCCACGCCGCCGAGGTGGCCGCGCAGATGGGGACGACGTTGCTGGGGCGGCTCCCGCTGCAGCCCGAGATCTCCAAGTTGGCGGATGAGGGGCGGCTGTCCGAGTACGAGGCGAGCGAGTTTGAGCCGGTGGTGGAGCGTCTGGTGGAGGTGCTGGGGTAGGGTGAAGGCCGCACCCCGCAGACGGGGTTCGGGAGAGGGGGGCGCCGCACGGACCGGCGCCAGTAGCGGCGAATCTCGACCGTCCGCGGTCGAGTGTTCGCCCTCTGGAAGGTGCCCTCCGCTGGGCATCCGACTGGCCGGGGCACGGCATGCCGTGCCCCGGCCGCCTCGTTCGCACGGTCCCCTTGACACCCCCCTCGCTTGGCCTATACTCCTCTTCAGTAGTTAAGCGAGTACTGAAACACCATGAGCGATCTCCAACGCCTGGCACGATTCTATCAAGCCCTCAGCGACGAGACGCGCCTCCGTCTGGTGGCGTTGCTGGCCCGTCAGCGGCCTTGCCACGCTGCCTGCGTCACCCGCCTGGCTCAAGAGCTGGACACGACCATGCCCAACGTCTCCCAGCACCTGCGCATCCTCAAGGACCTGGGGCTCGTGCGCGGCGAGCGGCGGGGCCTGCGCATCCACTACTTTCTCGATGAGGAGCGCCTGGCCGCCTACCAGGAGCTGGCTCGCGACCTGCTGGGCGAGGCATTCTTGGCCGGCGCTCTGGAGGATGAGCCCGACTATCCCCATCCTTGCGAGACCGAGCCCGTGGCCGCAGAAGGCGAGCCCGAGCCTATGACCGAGCGCGAGCCATCGGGACAACCCGCGTCCTAGAAGGAGCTGCCCATGCCTGAGCAACCACCGAACGCATCCTCGCAGCAAGGTCCGCACCCCGACGGCCAAGGTCCGGGGGCGGGGGGGCCTCGCAAACCCGGCGCTGGCCCCGGGCAGATGGGGGTGTCCCCCAAGGCCGAGGCAGGGCCTGGGGGTTCGGGTGGCCCTGGCCAGGGTCAGGCGGGCAAAGGCGGACCCGGCAAGCCTGGGGCCGGCCGTGGACCGGGCAAGCCCGGCCCCAATGCTCCGGCCTGGCCCATCCTGAAGCGCTTGGTGCGCTACATGCGCCCCTATGCCAAGGTGGTCACCGCCGTCGTGGTAGCCGCGTTGCTGACCGCGGCCGTCGAGCTGGCGCCGCCATCCATCATCCGCCTGACCGTGGATCGGCTCAAGGAGACGGGTCAGCCCAGCGTTGCCTGGCAAGCGGCGGGCGGGCTGGTGCTGCTCTCGCTGCTGCAGGGCGGCATCGATTTCGCGCGGCTCTACCTGACGGCGTATATGGGGCAACACATCGTCTTTGAGATCCGCAACGCCGTCTTTCAGCACCTGAGTCGGCTCTCCTTCAGCTTCTATGACCAGGCGCGCACGGGCGACCTGATGTCACGCGTCACCGCCGATACGGGCATCCTCACCAACTTTTTCGGGCGTGCGGCCACGATCCTGCTCACCAACTTTATGGTGTTGCTGGGCCTGCTGGTGATCCTGGCCACGTGGGATTGGCGGCTGGCGCTGGCCTATGTGCTCATCTCGCCGCTGATCGTTCACGCGCAGCTCACCTATGCCAAGCGGCTGCGGCCTGCTTTTGGCATGGTGCGCCGCAAGCTCTCGTCGCTGACCTCCTCGCTTCAGCAGAGCCTCGCGGGCATTCTGGTGGTCAAGCTGTTCGGCCGCGAGCCCTTTGAGGAGCGTCGCATCGACGTCGAGAGCGCCGCCTATCGCGAGGCCAGCATCAACGCCTCGCGGATCAGCGCCCGCTGGATGCCC